>DDEJ01000046.1:0-3216 GCA_002336405.1 Rhodobacteraceae bacterium UBA1957 | reverse complement strand
CGCCACCTTGTCCATGAGGTGACCAGCCCGCAAGCCTTTGAAGGCTTGCGTATGGCAGGCCGCTCAGTCCGCGCGCCTGATAAAACGATTGCGGTTCCTGATCACAATGTTCCAACCACGCTGGACCGTGCGAAAGGTATCGACAACGAAGAGAGCCGGGTACAGGTTGAAGCCCTTGATCAAAACGCCCGGGATTTCGGCATTCATTATTATCCTGTTTCCGATGTGCGTCAGGGTATTGTCCATATTGTTGGCCCTGAACAGGGCTGGACCCTGCCGGGAATGACCGTAGTGTGCGGCGATAGCCACACTGCAACCCATGGAGCATTTGGATCCTTGGCGCATGGTATCGGCACCTCTGAGGTCGAGCATGTTCTGGCCACTCAGACGCTGATCCAGAAAAAGTCGAAAAATATGAAGGTTGAGATTACCGGCAAACTTAACCCCGGGGTCACGGCCAAAGATATCACGCTGTCGGTGATCGGTGAAACCGGCACCGCTGGTGGGACCGGCTATGTGATCGAATATTGTGGTCAGGCGATCCGTGATCTGTCGATCGAAGGCCGAATGACCGTCTGCAATATGGCGATCGAGGGTGGTGCCCGCGCCGGTCTGATCGCACCAGATGAAAAAACTTACGAATATTGCAAAGGCCGTCCCCATGCCCCAAAGGGGGCAGACTGGGACAGTGCCATTGCTTACTGGGCCAATTTGTTCACCGATGAAGGTGCGCATTTTGACAAGGTCGTAACCCTCAGGGGCGAAGATATTGCGCCGGTTGTCACCTGGGGCACCAGCCCGGAAGATGTGTTGCCAATCACTGCAGTGGTGCCGCGGCCTTCAGATTTTGAAGGTGGCAAGGTCGGTGCGGTTGAGCGCGCGCTGGAATATATGGGTCTTGAGGCTGGCAAGCCTCTGTCTGAAATTGAGATCGATACGGTGTTTATCGGCTCATGCACCAACGGGCGCATCGAAGATTTGCGCGCTGCAGCTAGAATTTTGAAAGGCAAAAAGATCAAAGACGGTCTGCGTGCAATGATTGTTCCGGGATCTGGTTTGGTACGGGCACAGGCCGAAAAAGAAGGGCTTGCTGCGATCTTTAAAGAAGCGGGCTTTGAGTGGCGGCTTGCGGGCTGTTCCATGTGCCTGGCAATGAACCCTGACCAACTGGCTCCGGGCGAACGCTGCGCGGCCACCTCAAATCGCAATTTTGAAGGCCGTCAGGGCCGTGGTGGACGCACGCATTTAATGTCGCCAGAAATGGCGGCGGCTGCGGCCATAACTGGCCGGCTTACCGATGTAAGGGAGATGCTGTGATGGAAAAGTTTGAAAAAATATCCGGAATTGCAGCACCCATGCCACTGATCAATATCGATACTGATATGATCATTCCCAAGCAGTTTTTGAAAACAATTAAGCGGTCGGGATTGGGCGTCAACTTGTTTGATGAAATGCGTTACGATGATAATGGCGATGAAATACCCGATTTTGTGCTGAATAAGCCGGCTTATCGCAGTTCTGAAATCATCGTTGCAGGCGACAATTTTGGCTGCGGGTCGTCACGAGAGCATGCACCTTGGGCCATCAAAGATTTTGGAATTCGCTGCGTAATCGCACCGGCGTTTGCCGATATCTTTTACAACAATTGCTTTAAAAATGGTATCTTGCCGATTGCTCTGCCTCAAGATCAAGTTGACGTATTGATGAAAGATGCTGAAAAAGGTGCCAATGCGCGGATGGAAGTTGATTTGGTCTCACAACAAATCTCAACGTCTGACGGCGCAGTTTTTTCCTTTGAGGTTGATGAGTTCAAAAAGCGCTGTTTATTGGAAGGCTTGGACGATATCGGACAGACGTTCCAGAAGGTCGCAGCGATCGACAATTTTGAAGCCAAAGCCGCCGAGGCGCGGCCGTGGGTTTAAGTCTGGCGCATTGAACTGACAGGCTTAATAGGTGCTGTTGTGACTGAGTTTTGAGCCAGTAAAACCGTATATCTGCGCGCAGGTTTGTGCGCGGATATGATCAGAATTAACGGCGCGTTAACATATGGCTGTATTTGCTGTGCGCAATGGGTTTGATCAAAACAACGGTCTATTGTGATCCGCTGCGTGGTATCCTTTATGTATTTGGGGTGGTGGCGGTATTTGTTGGCGCACCCGCAGCCACGCAGGCAGATGTTGTGCGGATCGCCACCTATGATGCGGATCTCACCGCCAAAGGGCCTGGGCTTTTGCTGCGCGATATTGCCGGTACTGGATCACCACGGCTTAGGACAACCCTGTCACTTTTAACCCAAGCTGCACCCGATATTCTTTTATTGGTGGGTGTGGATTATGATTATTATCTCACAGCCTTGTCGGGTCTTCGCGACCGGTTGCAGGCACGGGGGCTTGATTACCCCTATCTATTTGCCAAACGGCCGAATTCGGGCATGGCAACGGCGTTTGATCTTGATGGAGATGGTCGCAGGCGTGGCGCCGGCGATGCGCAGGGATTTGGTTATTTTTCCGGTGCTGGAGGCTTGGCGATTTTATCAAAATTTCCGATTCTGTCAGAACGGGTTACTGATTTTAGTGCTGTGCTCTGGGCCGACTTGCCTGGATCTTTGATTGGGGGGCTTGATCTGTCGCCGGCGATTGTCAAAGTACAGCGGCTGTCTTCGACTGGTCATTGGGCGGTGCCGATCCGGCTTGGGGATGGGGCTGTGTTGACCCTGTTGGTTTTTGCAGCCACCCCGCCGGTATTTGACGGGCCCGAAGATCGCAACGGGCGCCGCAATCATGATGAGATCAGGTTTTGGCAACTATATCTTGACGGTCATTTCGGCACCCCGCCGGTGGGTGATTTTGTGGTTATGGGTAAGGCCAATCTTGATCCGTTTGATGGTGAGGGGCGTCATGGTGCTATGCGGGAATTGTTGGCGGATCGACGTCTTCAAGATCCGGCACCGCGCAGCGCCTACGGCCGTCGTGTGTCCAATCCCGATCATAGTGGTGATCCGGCGTTGGATACTGCAGATTGGTCCGATCCGGTGCCGGGTAATCTGCGGGTGGATTATGTGCTGCCGTCTGCGGGTTTGACGATTGTCGGCTCGGGTGTTGTCTGGCCGCAAGCGGCGGATCGCGTTGCAGCCAGCCACCATGGCCTTGTCTGGGTTGATTTGGATATTCCTTGATATGGGCCGCAGTCCTTGGGTAAAGGTGGGATAAAAGATGG
>DDEJ01000128.1:14237-19814 GCA_002336405.1 Rhodobacteraceae bacterium UBA1957 | reverse complement strand
ACAGAGCTGCACTGAAAGAGAAATATCGAGACGGCATTTTGCGCAAAGTCGCCCCGAACAGACCGCTACGCCAATCTCAAAAGCGATTCAACCGGCTGATCTCAAAGCGCCGTTTCCGGGTCGAGCCGTGTTTTGGCGCAGTAAAGCGGCTCTTTGATCTGCACCGGGGCTGCTACTTTGGCGTCGCCAAAACCAATGCAAAGATGGTCATGGCCGCCATCTCGCAAAATCTCCTCAAGGCGGCAAACAAGATCACGCTCACCCAACAAACCCCGGCTATCGCATAATTCAAACCCGAAGGATCAACCCGCCTCAAATCCAGAGGCAGAACCAAAAACAATCACCACGCCAATAAATTCAACGATGCTTGGCAATCATGCAGGGGTCTTTAACTGGAATTCACATGCTGACATGGAGGATTTCTTCATGATTTTAAAGGGCAAGCTAGCTATTGAACTTGAGGTGCATACCGTCACCTTGAAAGCCAGTGAAATCTTTATTGTCCCGTAAGTCAGGCGCCACCGACCCGTTGCGCAAAACGAGGCGCACCTGCTTTTGGTTGAACCTTCGGGAACGCCAGACACCGGAGATGAAACATCTGCGGCACCGCGACAATCGGCCTAAGTCGGCGGACTTTAATCTGCATATGCAGCGGGCCTAAAGCACCCTAGCAACGACTTCGCCTGACTATTGTTCTTAAGAACGTGACAGTCAGCTCAAATCGGGCGAACCCCAATCAAACCCTGCAAGCAGACTTAAAGTCCGCATGAATCTGCAGCTTCCATTGTTTTAGAACAATTCTAAAACTTGACATACAACTGCTTCAGGCCCATAGCTAGATCACCCTGGTAAAAATGAGAGCATGATGTTTATTCAAACCGAATCAACGCCGAATCCCGCGACTTTGAAATTCCTGCCCGGCCAGACGGTTCTGAAGACCGGAACAATGGATTTCCCAAGTTCCGCAACCTCCGACAAATCCCCTCTGGCCAGAGGCATTTTTGCCGTTGACGGCGTTTCAGGAGTGTTTTTGGGAACTGATTTCATCACTGTCACCAAGGCCGAGACAGTGGATTGGGACCACATTAAACCTGCCATTCTTGGCGCCGTGATGGAACATTTCCAATCCGGCCAGCCGGTGCTGGCCGACGATACCGAACTCACTGCTGCCCATGCAAGCCATGACGGACCCGATGAGGGCATTGTCGACCAAATCAAAGAATTACTCGACAGTCGCGTGCGCCCTGCCGTGGCCCAAGATGGCGGCGACATCACCTTCCACGGCTTTGACCGTGGGGTGGTTTATCTGCATATGAAAGGCGCATGCGCCGGTTGCCCATCGTCGACCCTAACGCTGAAAATGGGCATCGAAAACCTGTTGCGCCACTATATCCCCGAAGTGACAGAAGTGCGTCCTGTTGCTGTCTGACGTGGTGCAAAGCCAAGGTTTGGTTCTGGGCTTTGACACATCGGCCGCGCATTGCGCGGCCGCTTTGCTGTCCGGTACCAACATAATCGCACATCACGCCGACAACATGGCACGCGGTCAGGGCGAACACCTGATGGGCCTGTTACAAGACCTGCTTGACGGCGCAGGTCACGGGTGGTGCGACCTTACCGCGCTTGGCGTTGGCATAGGGCCAGGAAATTTCACTGGTATTCGCATCTCGGTCTCTGCAGCCCGCGGATTGGCGCTATCATTGGGTATTCCAGCCATCGGCGTCTCATCGTTTGAGGCCACTGCGCTGGCCCACATAGGCCCTTTTACAACATCCGTGCCAGCCCCGCGCGAGCAATTGTATACGCAATTATTTTCGGCCGAAGGGCCACAGGCACCACGGCTTGTCAGTGCCTGTGAGATCGATAAAAGTATCCCTCATATCCCCTGCAGTGCGCCGCTGGAGCTGGCCGGTCAAATTGCCCAAATTGCTGCAAAGAGGGCAGGTGCGCCACAGCCGCGACCCGCACCGCTGTACATCAAGGCCGCTGACGCCGCGCCGTCGCGTGATCCAGCTCCAACATTGCTGGCATGACACCGCTGCAAATGGCCAAACTTCATGCGGCTGCGTTTACAACACAGCGCCCATGGTCTGAGACAGAGTTTGCCACGCTGATAGAAAGCCCGCATGTTTTTATCATCACAGATCCCTACTGTTTTGCCCTTGGTCGGGCAGTCGCAGACGAAGTCGAGTTGTTGACGCTGGCGACAAACCCAAACCAACAGCGCCACGGCCACGCCCAGCGCTGCCTTAAACGCTTTCACCAAGCGGCAAGGGCCCGGCAGGCAAGCACTGCGCTGTTAGAAGTTGCCAGTGACAATCAGGCCGCCTGTCGCCTGTATGAGAACAACCACTATAGTATCATTGCGGAACGCCCTAATTATTACCACAAACCGAACGGGCAACGTATAGCCGCGCTTATCATGTCTCGACCACTATAAGCGCCTTCTCATCCGTAATGGGATGTTTTCAATTCAGTTTAATCGGCCATTATAGCTTTTTTGTCAGTTTTTGGTTGACCCCCACAGGCGACTAGGCCCTAAAGTGTTTCATTACGTAACCTGCCCATTACAGGTAGGGAAAAGCGACATCCAGTCGTGAACAGCTCGTAAACAAATGGGAGACATTTATGACACTACTGAAAAAAATGCTTGGCGCAGCAGCCACTGTTGCAGCCTCTGCCAGCTTTGCAGTTGCAGAGCCTGCCTTGATCTTTGATTTGGGTGGAAAATTTGACAAATCGTTCAATGAGTTGGCCTTTACAGGTGCCCAACGCTGGGCAGACGACACCGGCAACTCGTTTCGCGAAATTGAACTCCAATCAGAAGCCCAGCGCGAACAGGCGCTGCGCCGTTTTGCCGAAGCAGGCAATAACCCGATCGTGATGGCAGGTTTTGCGTTTGCAAGCGCATTGGGCGACGTCGCTGCCGATTATCCCGATACGAAGTTTACGATCATCGATATGGTTGTTGATGCACCAAATGTGCGTTCAGTTGTGTTCAAGGAACATGAGGGCTCTTATTTGGTGGGCATGATGGCGGCACAAGCCTCTAAATCGGGCACAGTCGGTTTCATTGGTGGCATGGATATTCCTCTAATCCGAAGATTTGCCTGCGGTTATGCGCAGGGTGTTAAGGCCGTGAATGCCGACATCAAGGTTGTTGCAAACATGACCGGCACAACGCCAGCCGCTTGGAATGACCCAGTCAAAGGCTCCGAGTTAACCAAAGCCCAAATCAGCCAAGGCGCGGACGTGATTTATGCTGCCGCCGGTGGTACCGGTGTGGGCGTGCTGCAAACTGCGGCTGACGAAAACATCCTATCTGTCGGTGTCGACAGTAATCAAAACTATATGCACCCCGGCAAGGTTCTGACCTCGATGACCAAAAAGGTTGATAACGCAGTCTATGACGCCTTTTCTGACGGGGCTGATATGGAAACCGGATTTCGGGTCATGGGCCTTAACAACCGCGGCGTTGGATTTGCCATGGATGAGCATAACGCCGGGCTGGTTTCAGATGCAATGGCAGCTTCAACTTATAAAGCCGCCTATGACATCGCCACGGGCGCCGTTTCTGTGCATGACTATATGTCAGATGACAGCTGTCCTAATCTCAGCTTCTAGGCGTGACAAAATCCAATAAACCTTTGGGGCGGCAGGACACTGCCGTCCCGGCAATTGAGCTAAACGGCATTTCAAAATCGTTTGGACCAGTACAGGCCAATAAGGACATCTCGATCGCGGTTCAGCCGGGCACGATACACGGCATTATTGGCGAAAACGGGGCCGGAAAATCGACATTGATGTCGATCCTTTACGGCTTTTATAAAGCCGATCGCGGCGAAATATTTATCAACGGTACCAAAACCGAAATTCCCGACAGCCAAGCGGCCATCAAATCTGGCATCGGCATGGTGTTTCAGCATTTTAAGCTGGTGCAAAATTTCACTGTTCTTGAAAATGTGGTGCTCGGGGCCGAAGATGGTGGTCTGCTCGCTCCATCACTGGCCAAGGCACGCAAAGCCTTGAACACACTAAGCCGTGACTACGAATTACAGGTCGACCCCGATGCGGTCATCAACGATATAGGCGTCGGGATGCAACAGCGGGTTGAGATACTCAAAGCCCTGTACCGGCAAGCCGAAATTCTGATCTTAGATGAGCCCACCGGCGTGCTAACCCCGGCAGAGGCCGATCATTTGTTCCGCATTCTCGACAATTTGCGCGCTCAGGGCAAAACAATTATCCTGATAACCCATAAACTCCGAGAGATCATTGCCTATACCGATACCGTCAGTGTGATGCGGCGCGGCGAGATGACCGCAACGCTAAGAACCAACGAGACCAGCCCCGAAAAACTGGCCGAACTGATGGTTGGACGTAAAGTTCTGATGCAGGTCAACAAATCTCCCGCCATCCTAGGCCCGGTCATTCTGGAAATTGACAATCTGCGCAGCACAGACGCCAAGGGTGTGGAGCGGCTTAAAGGCATCTCTTTGCAGCTGCGGGCCGGTGAGGTATTGGGCATCGCTGGGGTCGCCGGAAATGGTCAGTCAGAGTTGTTGGAAATTCTAGGCGGCTACGGGCAAGGCAGTGGCTCAATCCGCGTCAACGGCTCTGAGATTGATCTGACTGGGCTGGCGTCAGACGGGCAATCGCGGCGTGCGGCCGGCATCGCCCATGTCCCAGAAGATCGCCAACATGCCGGTTTGATTATGGATTTCAAAGCCTGGGAAAATATGGCCTTCGGTTATCACCATGCCACTGAATATCAAACGGGCCTGCTGATGAACAATGCAGCCATTCGTCAAGAGACCAAAGCTAAGATGGAACGCTTTGATATCCGCCCCGCCGATGATCAGTTGAATGCCAATAATTTTAGTGGTGGCAACCAACAAAAAATAGTCCTCGCGCGCGAAATCGAACGCAACCCTGATATTTTACTTGTGGGCCAGCCCACCCGCGGCGTCGACATCGGTGCGATCGAGTTTATTCACCAACAAATCATCGCGCTGCGCGATCAAGGCAAAGCCATCTTATTGGTCAGCGTGGAACTGGACGAGATTTTTGCCCTTTCAGACCGGATCATGGTGATGTTTGACGGTCAAATTATGGGCGAACGCGACCCCGAACAGACGACTGAAAAACAACTTGGCCTGCTGATGGCCGGTATGAATGAAGAGGGCGCGTAATGGGTAAAATACCAGCGTGGGCCGATATGGTGCTAATCCCGTTGATTTCATTGATTTTAGCCGGGCTGCTGTCGGCACTGGTTATCCTCGCGATTGGCGAGAGCCCGATAGAGGCGGTGAAACTGATGATCACCGGTGCGTTAGGGTCTAGCTATGGCTGGGGGTATACGCTGTATTACGCCACCAATTTCATGTTTACGGGCCTCGCGGTTTCAGTGGCTTTTCATGCCCGCCTGTTCAACATTGGCGGCGAGGGCCAGGCGATGCTAGGAGGGTTGGGCGTGGCCTTGGCCTGTCTTTACATCCCTTGGCCCCACTGGTCTTTAGCGCTTTTAGGTGCGGTTATTGCTGGCGCAGCCTTTGGTGGGCTATGGGCTTTGATGCC
>DDEJ01000128.1:10092-13843 GCA_002336405.1 Rhodobacteraceae bacterium UBA1957 | reverse complement strand
GCTTTTCTCAATTATCTTTTGGTCAATGTGCTGCGCCCGCAGGGCAGTATGGATCCCGCCACCGCGCGGTTTCCTGACGCCACACAACTGCCGACGCTGCATGATGTTCTGGCACCCTTTGGGATCAGTTTCTCAAAGGCGGCTCCAGCCAACATCAGCCTGCTTGTTGCAATGCTGGCCTGTGTCTTGGTTTGGGTGCTGATCTGGAGAACACGCTTGGGCTATGAGATTCGCGCCTTTGGCCACTCTGACAGTGCCGCAAAATATGCTGGGATAAACCCGGTTAAAATTACCCTTATCGTGATGCTGATTTCAGGCGGTTTAGCCGGGCTGATGGCTACGAATAATGTGATGGGCGAAGCGGAGCGGCTGATGCTCAACGCGACTGAGGGGGCCGGATTTATTGGCATCGCTGTGGCGCTGATGGGGCGCAGTCATCCGCTGGGCGTGTTCCTGGCAGCAATCCTATTTGGCTTTCTCTATCAGGGCGGTGCAGAACTTGCGCTGTGGACAAAAATTCCACGCGAACTGATTGTGGTCATTCAAGCTTTGGTCATTCTGTTCACCGGTGCGCTGGACAATATGGTGCGCATGCCGCTTGAACGGCTGTTCGTACGTCTCGGCAAAGGAGCAGTGTAATGGATCTGCTCAATCTGTTTGATCTATCCGTTTTGGACAGTACTGTGCGGTTTACCACCCCGCTTCTGCTGGCCTGTCTGGCGGGGTTATTTTCCGAACGGGCGGGTATTTTTGATATCGGTCTTGAGGGTAAAATGCTGTTTGCCGCGTTCTTTTCCGCCGCTGTTGCCGCACTCACCGGTTCGGTTTGGTTGGGTCTGCTGGCCGGTATCTTTGCCTCACTGCTGCTCTCCGCACTGCACGGCATTGCCTCAATCACCTTTCGCGGCAATCAGTTGATCTCAGGTGTTGCAATTAATTTTCTGGCCGCGGGATTAACCGTGCTGATCGCACAGGACTGGTTTCAACAAGGTGGCAGAACACCGTCTTTGCTGAGCGGAGGACGGTTTGAAAGCCTTACCCTGCCATTTGCCACAGCCCTGCGCGAGGTGCCGCTTTTTGGCCCAATCTATCATGATCTGATCTCGGGCCATTCCATTTTGGTCTATGTGGCCTTTGCGGCTGTCCCTGTAAGCTGGTGGATCCTGTACCGGACAAGATTTGGCCTGCGACTGCGCGCAGTTGGCGAAAACCCCGCAGCGGTGGATACAGCCGGTATATCAGTGACGCAGCTTCGCTTTGCAGCAGTCGCGATCTGTGGCCTGCTTTGTGGACTTGCAGGCGCCTATTTGGCAACCGGCCAGCAAGCAGGCTTTGTCAAGGACATGACCGCAGGACGCGGTTATATTGCGCTTGCGGCGCTGATTTTCGCCAAATGGCGACCTTGGCACGCGCTATCAGCCACGATCTTGTTTGGCTATCTGCAGGCCATTGCTCTGCGCCCCGACTTGATTGAAGCGGCATTCCACTTTAAGGTTCAAGTCCAGCTTCTTGACGCATTGCCGTATATTTTAACCGTGGTCATTCTCGCTGGCTTTGTTGGCAAAGCAATACCGCCAAGGGCCGGCGGTGAGCCTTACGTCAAGGAACGATAAACCAAAAAGAACACACAGCCTCAGCACCGTTAAGACCAGTTTTAAAAATAAGTCATACCTAACAGCACAAAGGGCTATTGCGCCCTTGCGCAATCCCGCTGCAGAGCGATAGAGACCGACATGCAAATATATCTGCCCATTGCCGAAGTTTCCGTCAACGCCTTCCTTTTGTTAGGATTGGGCGGAATGGTGGGCGTGTTGTCGGGAATGTTTGGCGTCGGTGGCGGCTTTTTAATGACACCACTGTTGTTTTTCATCGGTATCCCCCCTGCAATAGCAGTGGCAACCGAGGCCAATCAAATCGTTGCCTCATCGTTTTCAGGTGTTCTCGCACATTTTCGACGGCGTACAGTAGATTTCAAAATGGGCACCGTTTTGCTTATTGGAGGGCTGTTTGGCGCCGCCATTGGGGTGGTGGTTTTCAACTATCTCAAAAGCATGGGGCAAGTCGATTTGTTGGTGCGCCTTTGCTATGTCGTGTTCCTTGGCATTATCGGCAGCCTGATGTTTGTTGAAAGCCTGCGCGCGATCCAACGTTCGCGTAGCAACGTCAAGGTGTCGTTCAAACGCAAGCAGCGAAATTGGGTCCACACACTGCCGTTTAAAATGCGTTTTCGGACTTCAGGGCTATATATCTCTGCCATTCCCCCCCTCATAATCGGCGTAGCTGTTGGCGTGCTGGCGGCAATTATGGGTGTTGGTGGTGGCTTTGTTATGGTCCCAGCTATGATTTATATCCTTGGCATGCCAACCAAGGTTGTGGTCGGCACTTCACTGTTTCAGATTATTTTCGTCACGGCCTTCACCACATTGCTCCATGCAACAACCAATTATACTGTTGATATGGTTCTGGCGGTCTTGCTGTTGGTTGGCGGTGTCATCGGCGCCCAGATCGGAGCCCAAGTCGGCGCCCGCTTGAAGGCCGAGCAACTGCGTATTCTTTTGGCACTGTTGGTGTTGATGGTCTGTGGAAAACTGGGCCTAGACCTGCTGATGGAACCCGCCGAATTATACTCTATCGCCAGCGGAGCCGGACATTGACGCGGTTGGGGTGGCTCCTTGTGGTGTTCTGCCTTTCGCTGCCGGTACAGGCCGAAGATGTGGTACTTGGGCTCAGTAAAGACCGCGTTGCGATAACAGCAACATTCGACGGATCAGAGATTTTGGTGTTCGGCGCTGTTAAGCGCGAAACCGCGATCCCCGAAACTCCGTTGCACGTCATTGTGACAATTGCTGGCCCATATAAACCGATCGTGGTCCGCCGCAAAGACAAACGCTTTGGCATCTGGATCAACACCGAAAGTACCAAAATAGAAGCCGCCCCAAGTTTCTATGCCGTGGCCACCTCAGCGCCTTGGGATGAGGTAATTACCAAAAGCCAAGACGTCGCATATCAAGTTTCTGTAGCCCGGGCCATTCAAGCCCGTCGAACCACACATGCAGATGCAGAACAGGAGCGGTTCACTCAAGCGGTCATTCGGATCAGAACCGACGAAAATCTCTATCAACTTTTGGAAAACAAGGTTACTATCGACGAACAAACCCTGTTTCGCACGTCAATCGAGATGCCGGCAAACCTAACAGAAGGCAGCTACGACACGCGGATCCTGCTGACCCGCAACGGCGCGGTGATCTCAACCTTAAACACGGAAATCGACGTGCGCAAAGTAGGACTAGAGCGGTTCTTGTTCAGTCTGTCTCGTGAACAGCCGCTTATCTATGGGCTGCTGTCTCTGGCGATCGCAATTTTTGCGGGATGGGGGGCGTCTGGCCTGTTCAGCGCCCTGCGCCGCAGCTAACAAGAAAGCCCATTATGCCCCGCCCAGCCCCAGCAAACCGCGCCGATTTCAGTTTCCTTTCAAGTCTGCCAACCCGGTGGATGGACAATGATCAGTATGGCCATATGAACAACGTCGTGCATTATTCGTTGTTCGACACTGCGGTCAGCAACTGGCAAATGGCGCAGGGTGTTTTTAACGTCACCGGCGAAGTTACCAAGTTCATGGTGGTGGAAAGCGGGTGTCGTTATTTTGATGAGGCCGGCTATCCCGATCTGATCCATGTGGGGCTGCGTCTGGGGCATCTGGGCAATAGCTCTTGGCGGTATGATCTGGGGTTATTTCGCAACGATACCGACA
>DDEJ01000128.1:497-9707 GCA_002336405.1 Rhodobacteraceae bacterium UBA1957 | reverse complement strand
CCCAACGCCAGTGTCACCCGACATGCGCGCCGCGCTTGAACAGCTTCGCTGAGGTCAAAATGACTGCGATAGGCCGCGCCGTCTGACGCAACCCACACGCAACTAAATCAGGTCTGAGCGTTGGTATATTTTTTCAACTCTGCCCGGGCAACTTGTCGCCGATGCACCGCATCGGGGCCATCTGCAAAGCGCAGCGTACGGATATGGGTCCACATATGGGCCAGATCAAAATCCTGACTGATACCACCAGCACCATGCATCTGCATCGCCTCATCAACCACTTTGCCAGCCATAAGCGGCGCCACCACTTTAATCTGCGAAATCCACGGCTGCGCCTCTCTGACACCGACAGTATCCATCATATGTGCCGCCTTCAGGCACAGCAGCCGGGCCATTTCAATCTCCATTCGGGCGTTTGCTATGATATCGTAATTGCCCCCAAGCTCAGTCAGGCGCTTGCCAAAGGCCTCGCGAGACAATCCGCGACGACACATCATTTCAAGCGCCTTTTCAGCCTGACCAATCGCCCGCATGCAGTGATGGATACGCCCAGGTCCAAGACGCCCTTGTGCTACTTCGAAGCCGCGTCCTTCGCCCAGAACAATCGCGTCCGCTGAAATCCTGACATCGCTAAAACGCAAATGCATATGCCCATGCGGCGCATCATCATTGCCAAAAACCTGCATCGGCCGCAGAATTTCGATACCCGGTGTTTTCGGGTCGAGAACAAACATCGTATGGCGGCTATGTTTGGCGGCTTCAGGGTGGGTGTTTGCCATCAGAATATACAGCCCACAGCGCGGATCCCCGGCTCCGGAAATCCACCATTTTTCACCATTCAATACAAAATCATTTCCATCACGCTTGGCCTCAAACGCCAGTTGGGCTGCATCCGATGACGCAAGCCCCGGCTCGGTCATAACATAGGCCGAGCGAATTTCACCGTTCAGCAGATCTACAAGCCAGCGGTCTTTATGCGCCTGAGTACCGTAGCGCTCCAGCACCTCCATATTACCGGTATCGGGGGCATTGCAGTTGAATACTTCAGCTGCAATCGCCACCTTACCCATTTCTTCGGCCAGATAGGCGTATTCTACCGTGGTTAACCCATAGCCCCGTGTGCTGTCGGTCAGCCAAAAATTCCACAAACCTCGCTTTTTGGCCTCAGCTTTCAAGCCGTTGAGAATTTCTAGCTGTCGCGCTGTATGCTTAAATCGGTCACCAGAGGAGTGTTTGCCAACCTCAGCGTGAAATTCCGCGTCCAATGGCGCAATTTGTTCATCAATCATCTCCCGCACTTGTTCAATCAGCGGGGCGACCCTATCGGTTACGCCTAAATCCATGTTATCTTCTTCTCCCTTTGGGCTTTAGCACCCACGTCTATAATCCAGTGGATAATTTTCCTGTGCTATACCATATCGGGCAATACATAGCCCGAAAACTGTTTTCGCAACGTCATCTTAGAAACCTTTCCCGTGGCCGTCATCGGCAGAGCATCAATAAACTCAACTGCGTCGGGCAATTGCCATTTTGCAACATGTTCTAACAAAAGCCGGTCGAACTCGGCCTTGTCGGGTCGTATATCTCCAGCGGGTACAACAACCAACAACGGCCGTTCGTCCCAAGTTGGATGCGGGACCGATATGACAGCACAGTTTGCGACTTCGGCGTGCCCCATGATAACATTTTCAAGATCAATCGAACTGATCCATTCACCGCCCGACTTGATCAAATCCTTGGCGCGATCCTGAATAGTCAAGAACCCGTCGGTATCGATTGAGGCTATATCACCAGTGCCAAACCATCCATCGCGATCAAAGGCGTCAACCGTCGCTGTCTCGTTGTTAAAATACCCCTGAATGATGGTGTTACCACTGACATAAAGTTCACCCACTGCCTCGCCATCTTGAGGCAATCGGTCTCCGGCTTCATTCACGATTTTCATGTCGACACCGAAAACCCGGCGACCATGTTTTACTTTGATGTCTATTTGTTCATCAAACGGTAATTGTTTCATCTCACTTGACAAAATACCGTGCGTCCCGACCGGGCTCATCTCTGTCATACCCCAGGCATGACACACCGTTACCCCCAACTTTTCAAAATTTTCAATCATCGATTTTGGCGCAGAAGATCCACCGACAATCATACCGTTCAAAGCAGAGGGTTTACGCCCCTGCTTTGCGATTTCGGCTTGCAACCCCAACCAGACGGTCGGCACACCCCAAGCAGAGGAAACCTGCTCGTTTTCCATCAGCGAAAACAGCGACGCCCCATCAAGCGCTGCCCCCGGAAAAACCAGCGAAGCCCCTTTCAACGGGGCCGCGAACGGCAGGCCCCAAGCATTGACATGAAACAGCGGCACCACGGGCAAGATGCGCGCGCCTTCCTTAAGGCTCATATCAATCGACAGGGTTACTGAAAGCGCATGCAAAACGGTTGAACGGTGCGAATAGAGCGCGCCTTTGGGATTGCCTGTTGTGCCAGAAGTATAGCAAAGAATACACGCCGTCTCTTCGGGCAATTCGGGCCAGTCATACTGAGTTGGATGCGGCGCAAGCAGATCCTCGTAACACAGTAAATCAAGCGTCGTATTTGGCATATGGGTACGATCTGTCATAACGACATAGCGCATATCCTGAGGCAGCTTATCGGCCAGAGCCTCAATGATCGGAACAAATGTCAAATCCAGAAATAACAGGCGGTCTGCCGCGTGATGGGTGATGTAGATCAATTGCTCTGCACTGAGACGCGGATTGATCGTGTGGCAGACCGCCCCAATGCCCGCGATCCCGAAATACAGCTCAAAATGCCGGTATCCGTTCCATGCTAAAGTTGCAACGCGATCGCCGTTATTTATCCCCAAGGCGGCCAGAGCATGCGCCAATTGTGCTGCGCGACCAAAAGTTTCAGGATAACTGGTACGGTGGATATCCCCTTCGGTTCGGACAGAAACCAAACCTGCAGAGGGATGCACCTCGGCAGCGAACTTTAAAACCTCGATGATCGATAGTGGCGTATGCATCATCATGCCCTGCATGATTATATCCTCCCGTTTTTGCTGTTCTCACTATGAGAAGAGCAAGACCAACAATGCAAGATAGCAATTTGAAGCAAGGGTTAACCACTATGGCTCTTCTGCGTCTTCAGCAACCAACGACAAGGGCGCTGGAGCGACTTTTAAATCATCCACTCGCAAAGGCTGGGTTGGCAGAGACAGGCGATTGCGCACAACCCAGATCAACCGATTTTGCGCCCGCGTTATGGCCACATAGGCCAGCCGCTTCCACAGGGGTTGCCCGGCCTCGACCCTGCCCATTCTGGCCGCAGCAAACAGATCGGGTGCAAAGACCTGCACCGTATCCCACTGGCTGCCTTGAGCTTTGTGAACAGTCACCGCCGCACCGTGCAGAAACGCCGCCCCCATATTTGCCGCAAAGGGAATAAACGGCTCTTCTTCGTCAGGTTTTTCAATTTTCACGATCGACGCGGCCGACACTTGTGGATCTTCAGCACCAACCACATGCAATCGTGAAAACCCCGGTCGGCTGCCTGTTCCCAGATAAACTACCTGCGCGCCTTTAATCAAACCTCGCGCCTCAAGATCAATGCGCTTTTTACGATGTTTCAGCGGCAGTTCTATGCCATCACAAATCAGTGGCTCCCCCGGCAAAAGCGCAGTATCGGGCGCCTCATAAACTCGGCGAAATGCGTTGATCAGACGAATTCGGGTGGCGTTACGCCACACCAGCACCGGGCTGCGCGCCATCAGGTCAACCTCAACCCGTTGCCCAAAAACTACACGGTCATCCCTTCGGGCTGCATCTTGCACCATGGTTTCAAATTCGTCAAAATCGAGGCTGTCATCCGCCAATGCATGGGCCAGATCAAGGATCGGGTTGTCAGCGTCCTGCCGGTGCACCCGGCTTAGCTCGACCGTTTGTTCACCTTTCAACGCATCAAAAACCATGGCCCCAGACTGATTGACAGGTGCCAATTGTGCGGGATCACCAAAGAGCAACAACGTGGGGAAAATTTCTTTTAGGTCTTCAAACTGGCGATCATCCAGCATCGAGGATTCGTCAACCAGCCCGATATCGAGAGGATCTTCGCGGCGCTTCCATCCGGTAATAAAGTCTGAACCTCGCAAACCTGCCGCTGCCAACGCGCCGGGAATAGAGGCATTTTGATCATAGAACCTCTTGGCTCGGTCCAAGGCCTCTTCTGGCATATCTTTGACCTCAGGACGCTCGCCGGTGCCCGCAAGCCAATCCGCTATACGTTCGTATTCCGGATCATAAACTGGCGTGTACAAAATACGGTGAATAGTGGTCGCTGGCACGCCACGCTGGCGCAATACACTGGCGGCTTTATTGGTCGGGGCCAAGATCGCCAGTGTCCGCCGATCTTTGCGACGACGGCCTTCGTAATCCCCTGAAACCACCTCGACGCCGGCGGCTTGTAAAGATTTACACAACTCAGCCAGCAAAAGTGTTTTGCCTGAACCCGCCTTGCCAATCAACGCCATCACTTGCGATAACGATCCAGACATCGGCGTTGTCAGCCCGTCTTCTAGATTGACCCCGACATGGCGCAAAAGAGTACTGACCCGATCAAAGGCCTCTGCTTGGTCATCTGAAAACTGGAAGGCCGAGAGTGTCATGACGGCACTTGTATCCCGCCTGCCCCCCATACACCAGCGGAACCAAGGCAATCGGGACGCTTTATCGTGTATTGTGAGGCGACAGTTCCGGACGTTTTGTTACAGCACAAATCAAACTTTTCCTCGTCACATGCGCCACATCTTAAGCTTGCCTTTATCTTTGAGAAAGAATTTTAAATCGGCTTTTGCCAATACCACGTTTTAGTAACAGCCTTTGAGATCAGCCTGATGAACACCACATAGTACGTTGTCAGATATCATGACTTGGATTTCAGATCATCGCAACGTGAACACTCACTCAGCCCGCGTTACTGATTTTCTAAACTCTCATTGAGGGCGATGCACCCTGCATCATAGGCCTGCTCTATTTCCATCAAACCAACCAGCCGGGCAGTATCAAGTTCGTCTGCAAGACGCGGCAACCCATTGTGTCTGGCAAATTCTTTCAGATCTAAAAGTACCGAAATGACCCAATCATTTTTCATGCATACGCTCATCACTCAGTTGGGCAGGACGCCCCCCAAAAGGGCCACCGCTGCGGTTCAGTTCCACAGCCTGTAAATAGCAATCAAATAGTGACTATCCGCTTAAGAAAAAAATGCGGGTCCGATCGAACCTAAAGCGTCTGATAGCCTTTGCAACTATGCGTCCTTTATAAGCGCATCTTCAAAGGTTCGAAGTCCGGTGCGCGGGGCCTGTACAAGCACCGCCATATTACCCGGCTTGTGTTCGTTACGGAGCATCATCACATGCGCCGAGGGAATATCCGACCAGCCAAAAACCTCCGACATGCAGGGATCAAGGCGGCGTTCCACCATCAGCTTGTTGGCCGCTGATGCCTGTTTGAGATGGGCAAAATGGCTGCCTTGAATACGTTTTTGGTGCATCCAGACATAGCGCGCATCCATTGTCAGATTAAAGCCCGATGTGCCGGCACAGATCACGACCATCCCACCTTTTTTACACACGAAGGTCGACACCGGAAAGGTCGCCTCCCCAGGATGTTCAAACACCATATCAACATTATTACCCTTACCGGTGATGTCCCAGATTGCCTTGCCAAACTTCCGCACCTCGGCAAACCAAGATTTGTAATCGTCGGTATTGACCGTCGGCAGTTGCCCCCAACAATTGAAATCTTTGCGATTTAGAACACCCTTTGCACCAAGCCCCATGACAAATTCGCGCTTGCCTTCATCCGAAATAACCCCGATCGCATTGCCGCCAGCGGCATTGATCAATTGGATTGCAAAGCTCCCCAATCCCCCCGAAGCCCCCCAGACCAAGACATTCTGGCCCGGCTTAAGTTCATGAGGATGATGACCAAATAGCATCCGGTAGGCTGTAGCCAAGGTCAGCGTATAACAGGCGCTTTCTTCCCAGGTAAGGTGCCTCGGCCGTGGCATCAACTGCTGCGCCTGCACCCGGGTGAACTGGGCAAAAGACCCATCCGGGGTCTCATAGCCCCAGATCCGCTGGCTGGGCGAAAACATCGGATCCCCACCATTGCATTCCTCATCGTCCCCATCATCTTGATTACAATGGACCACAACCTCGTCGCCCACCTTCCAACGAGTCACTTTATCCCCAACTGCCCAAACAAGGCCCGAAGCATCCGATCCAGCGATGTGATAGGCGGCTTTATGCACGTCAAACGGGCTGATTGGCACCCCCAACCCCGCCCACACACCATTGTAATTGACGCCCGCCGCCATCACCAGAACCAGAACATCCTGACTGTCCAACGTCGGGGTATCCACAACTTCGACCTGAAACGATTTATCGGGTTCGCCATGGCGTTCTCGGCGGATCGCCCAAGCATACATGGATTTCGGCACATAGCCCAAAGGTGGCATCTCGCTGACTTCATAGAGATCTTTTTCGGGCGCAGAATAGGCTGCAATTTCGGTGTGGGTATCCAAGGCCATAATAATCTCCAAAGACTTCATCTGCGCTGCAGGATCACGCATTAAAGCAAAATATACATATCTTTGCGCAATTAAACAACTATATTATAGCTATATTTGTAATTTTATAACTTTGCAAGTGCAGAAAATCTATGGCAGATGTGCTGCGCCGCGGCGCAGCGAATTGACATTGGCGTAAAGTTTCAATTAAATAGCATCACAGGTAATAAAATTGCTTAATTGATTCCAGAGGCTTCGCATGTCCCAACCGTTAAAAGACCGCCCTTGGTTGATCCGCACCTATGCTGGTCATTCAACCGCTCAGGCCTCAAACGCCCTGTACCGTGATAATCTAATCAAAGGTCAGACTGGCCTGTCAGTGGCCTTCGACCTGCCCACCCAGACTGGATATGACAGCGATCATATTCTGGCCCGAGGCGAGGTTGGCAAGGTCGGTGTGCCGATCAGCCATCTGGGCGATATGCGCAACCTGTTTGACCAGATCCCACTGGACCAGATGAATACCTCAATGACAATCAATGCCACTGCGCCGTGGCTGCTCGCGCTCTACATTGCCGTAGCTGAGGAACAAGGCGCCGATACCGCGACGCTTCAGGGCACAGTGCAAAACGATATCATTAAAGAATATCTGTCGCGCGGCACCTATATTTGTCCGCCCAAACCGTCGTTGAAACTGATTGCTGATGTGGCAGCCTATTGCTATGAAAATATGCCAAAATGGAATCCGATGAACGTCTGTTCTTATCATCTGCAAGAGGCCGGTGCCACCCCCGAGCAAGAGCTGGCATTTGCGCTGGCCACCGCCACGGCCGTGTTGGACCAGTTGCAAAATCAGGTCCCAACAGAAGATTTTCCTCGTCTGGTCGGACGGATATCGTTTTTCGTCAACGCCGGTATCCGGTTTGTCACCGAAATGTGCAAAATGCGCGCTTTTGTCGATCTTTGGAATGAAATTTGCGAAACCCGCTATGGCATAAAAGACCCCAAATATCGACGTTTTCGCTATGGGGTGCAGGTCAATTCTCTGGGGTTGACCGAGCAACAACCCGAAAACAATGTCTATCGGATTTTAATCGAGATGCTGGCCGTAACCCTGTCTAAAAACGCCCGTGCCCGTGCCGTGCAACTGCCAGCTTGGAACGAAGCTTTGGGACTGCCGCGACCATGGGATCAGCAATGGTCGATGCGCATGCAACAAATCATGGCCTATGAAACAGACCTGCTGGAATATGATGACCTGTTTGACGGCAATCCGGCTGTCGATCGCAAGGTCGCCGAATTGAAAGATAGCGCCCGCCATGAACTGGCCAACCTCGACGCGATGGGCGGGGCGGTTTCAGCAATAGAGTATATGAAATCACGGCTGGTTGAGTCCAATGCAGACCGCCTGAACAGGATTGAGAGCAACACAACCACAGTGGTCGGAGTCAATAGATGGACGGACGGAGAACCATCCCCGCTTATGACCGAGGACGGCGGTATTTTAGTGGTTGATCCAGCCGTTGAGCAGGAGCAAATCAACGGTCTCAATAAATGGCGGCAAGACCGTGACGAAGACGCCGTCACCACAGCGCTGGCCGTCCTGCGCCAAGCCGCCGCCAAAGGCCAAAATATCATGCCACCATCCATTACTGCGGCCAAAGCCGGGGCAACCACCGGCGAATGGGCCGCGCAAATGCGCGCAGTGTTTGGCGAATATCGCGGCCCCACCGGCGTATCGCGATCGACCTCAAACAAAACCGAAGGGTTAGAAGATATCCGCAACGCCGTGGATGCCGTCAGCGATAAACTGGGGCGCCGGCTCAAATTTTTAATGGGCAAGCCCGGGCTTGACGGACACTCCAACGGCGCTGAACAAATCGCTTATCGAGCGCGTGATTGCGGCATGGACATCGCCTATGAAGGCATTCGCCTAACCCCAGAAGAAATCATAGCAGCGGCACAGACTGAGGCCTGCCATGTGATCGGCCTGTCGATTTTATCGGGGTCACATATCCCATTGCTAAAAGATCTTATGGCACGTTTGAAGGCCGAGGGGCTTGGCTCTATCCCGGTCATCGTTGGTGGGATTATTCCAGATGACGATGCCGTGCGCCTTAAATCTATGGGGGTAGCGCGGGTCTATACACCGAAAGATTTCGAACTCAATACCATCATGTTGGATATCGTGGCTCTCGCAGAACCCAAATCTGTTGCCGCTGAATAAAAATCTACCGAAGACGTCTGCATAAGGGCGTTTTTGGGTTTCACGATTTGAACAGAGGTGTTTTCCAGTCTGCTGCGATTTCAACGGGCGGATTTGTGTTTTCGGTCTGCGCTCTGCGATTGCCGGGGTTTATCTGTTGAAAGTGATCTTGTGTACGGCCTTGAGCAAGGTCTGCGAGAGGGCGGCCATGACCATCTGCGCGTGGATTTTGGCGACCCCGAAGTATTGCGCTCGATACAATCCAAACAGCAGCTTCATGGTATCAAAGCCCTGTTCGATACGGAAGCGGTGTTTTGAGATCAGCTTGTTAAAGTGTTTTTGTGATTGACGCAGAGGCGTCCGCGTACCGCTTTGTGCCAGATGCCATCACGATGCTTGCCTTTCAGAGCATCTCTGTTGGCTGTGCTGGCATA
>DDEJ01000128.1:0-126 GCA_002336405.1 Rhodobacteraceae bacterium UBA1957 | reverse complement strand
TCAATCATGGCTCCAAACCTTTGGGCTCTCACCAACATGAGCAGGTGTGGTATGGATTTCATCCATAAACCCTTGTTCATCGCACCTAGCAAAACCCTTGTAACCCGACATACTCTTACGGCCCGT
>DDEJ01000017.1:15353-31305 GCA_002336405.1 Rhodobacteraceae bacterium UBA1957 | reverse complement strand
TTTTTCTCTCATTGTACAAAAATCTAAATAGCCTGCGAGTATTCAGATGAATAGCGTGGGAGGATCAAAGTACGGAGTTTTGCCAAATGGCTTTATCAATAGGAACGAACAATAGTGCTCTGAACGCCGCTGCTGCGGCTAATAGCGTGAACAGAAGCATGGAAGTCTCGATGGAGAGGCTATCCACCGGGAAGCGAATTAACTCTGCTTCGGACGACGCCGCAGGAGTAGCGATTTCTTCACGCTTGACGGCGGAAGTACGCGGTACCAATCAAAGCATTCGTAACGCTTTGGATGGCCAAGCGTTAATCGCTACTGCAGAGGGTGCTCACAAGGAAGTTGAAAACATCTTGCAGCGCATGCGTGAAGTCGCGGTGCAAGCAGCGAACGACACTAACAACACCCAAGACCGTTTAAATCTGCAATCAGAGATGGATGCAATGGTCACAGAAATTGACAGGATCGCTGGGGCCACGACTTGGGCTAATACGGATTTGTTGGCTGGAACTGGTGCTAACGCGGCAGCCAAGGTAAACAGTTCCGTAACTTTTTCATTTCAAGTGGGCGCTGCGACAGGAACACAGAACCAAATTGCAGTTACAATTGGTGCCATGGACGCTGAGACGTTGGACCTAAACACGGCAGCAGGCAAAAACTTGGCTTTAGTTGTTGCTGACGCTGATATCGTCGGTGCTGATCATGATGCCGGTGGGACTGCTACCACTGCAACCGGTAATGCAATGCAATCTATAGGTCTCATTGACGAAGCGATAAAAACGGTCAATACTCAAAGATCAAAGCTTGGGGCTGTTTCCAATCGCCTCAATCATTCTGTGAATAACCTCACAAACATGTCGGCCAATTTAAGTTCAGCGAAAGGCCGTATTGAAGATACGGATTACGCGATAGAAACTACGAATTTGGCTAAGAACCAAATCCTACAACAAGCGTCAACCGCCATGCTGGCGCAGGCCAATGCTTCAAAACAAAATGTTTTGGGATTGCTACAATCTGGCTAACCCTACTAACCGCCGGACATGCTGACGAGAGGGCTCGCGTACTGCGAGCCCTTTTTGTATCGTTTCAGTTGTTCACTTTTTCATATTAATGTTTGGGGTCTGGCCAGCCTATTAATAGTGGATCTAAGCGGTAGTTTAGCTTTGATCGAAATGGTGGAGAATCGTTGAGCGAATGAACATTTTGTTATGGTTTGGAACCCATAAATTTTATAACCTACTAATTTTTTGGTGATAATTATGCCTGCATAAGAAATAGAATCGTGAATGAATTAATTGGAAATCAAACTACCGAGTGCTGAGGCACTTTTACGGGAATATGCCGAACGTCACTCGAAGATTGGCAAATTAATACACGTTCCCTAACTGCAAAGAAAGAGGGGGTGTACGACCAATTAAGGGTGCGTATTACGTATAGTGACTAAAATTTAATATTTTAAATCATATGCTTATTGAATAGTAACGGTGCACTAAACAAGGATCTTCGCAGTGAGCGCGGCGAGCGTTTGTTCAGGCGCTTGCATCGTCCAAATTTCAGGGCCAATGGCAAAAAAATCGCTGACAGGGGCAAGTTGGGAAATCAGTTCTTCGGTTAAACCGCCCTCTGCAACAACTGGAAGTTCTATCATTTCTGACCACCACTCGAACAATGCGTGGTCTGCTGAGACACCATCGCCTAGAGGCGATTTGCCGACAGGGCCAAAGCTGATGTAGTCGGCACCGGATTCGGCGGCCGAAATGCCGTCGTGCCGCAGTGCGCCGCAAAAAGCGCCGATAATAGCGTCCGGCCCCAGCGCCTTGCGCGTTTTGCGCACTGACCGAGCCGCGTCGGTCAGATGAACCCCGTCCAGTCCCAACGGCTCGACCAGTAAAAGATGCTGTTCAATCACCAACGCCACGTCTCGGGCATGGGTGACCGGGCGCAGGGCATCGGCCATACGGCTGATGGTGTCTTGATCTTGCGAGGACAGGGCCAGACGGACGCAGGCAATCTGTTGGGCGTCAAGCACCCGCGCCAGCTGGTCTGGAAAGTGCTCAATGTCACATTCGGAAGGCGAAATAAGGTAAAGTTGCGGCTGTTCGGTGTCGACCATGTGGACGCTCCATATTAAGTTGGTCTGTCTTAGCGTGGAAACCAGACTTTGACCATAAGCCACAGGTTTTGCTTGGGTAAGCACGGGTTGGAAGATCGGCGAGAGCCCGCATTGTCGGCCACAGCGTGGAATGCGATAAATTTTACCCGCACCTACGCCTTTGCGCTTTCCTTGGTTGCTAGTATCGCTTACCCCGCTTGCACCGTAAAGGAGTGAGAGATGTCCACAGATATGCCCCAACCCGCGTTTGTTTTGGTGCGCCCGCAAATGGGTGAGAACGTTGGTGCGGCGGCACGCGCCATGTGGAATTTCGAACTTGATCGGATGCGGATCGTTGCGCCGCGTGATGGCTGGCCGAATCCCAAAGCAGTGGCAATGGCCAGCGGTGCCGGACGATTGCTGGATGAGGCACATCTGTCAGATAGGGTGATCGATGCAGTGGCCGATTGCACTTATGTCTTTGCCACCACAGCGCGTCACCGCGGCTTGACCAAGCCGATTTTTTCACCTGAGCGGGCGATGGAATTGGCGCGTGAAAAAATAGCTTCAGGCGAAAAGGTGGCAGTGCTGTTCGGTCCGGAACGGGCGGGGCTGGAAAATGAGGATGTGGCGCAGGCCAATGCAATCATCTCAGTGCCGGTTAATCCTGAGTTTGCCAGTCTTAATCTGGCGCAATGTGTATTGCTGACGGCGTATGAATGGCGTCGCCAAAGCGTCGCGCACCCAAAGCAGGGCTATGAAATGGGCAAGACCGATTGGGCTGAGGCAATCGAGATCGAAAAACTTGCAGAGCACTACGAGACGCGTCTTGGACAGGCTGGGTTCTTTTTTCCCGCCACCAAAGCTGACGGTATGAAGGTCAACCTGCGCAACATGTGGTCGCGGATGCGGCTGACCAGGGCTGACGTGCAAATGTTGCATGGTATTATGCGTCAGATGGTCAGATGGGCGGGACGGTCTGGTGACAGCTAAGCCTGTATTCCTTTTTGTGGCAATAGATTTTCAGGCTGCATAGATTTTACAAACTGGCACGCTTGGGGCGCTCTAGATTGCAGTTGCGCCGCACACGCGCGATTTGTGTCAGACTGCCAGACGTCCGATGAAAAGGCCCAGTTTGAACATGGCGCTTTCGGTTTGTGTTTGCTCCATCCTCCGCGCCACTGGGACTTGTGCCTCACTTTTGTTGTCATAACGGCCTGACGTACGCACAATGTGCATTATGTCATCCAAAAAAAGTTCGGTTTCCAGCTGACCTTTGGCAAACCGCGCCGACATGCCTTCGTGGACCATCAGTGCATAGGCCTGTTGTTTCCAATAATCAGTTTGTTTGGCGGTGAATGTATGAGACATCTGTCGGGCTCCTTTGCACTATAAAAAGTAACGGTCAAAAAATGCGCATTTGAGTCTATAAACGCGGAATCCTAAAATCATTTGAAGATCTCTCATTTTTCGGTCAGGCTGACCGCCTGCGCATGGCGAAACGTGGGACGTGGATCGGCGTATTTCAAGCAGGTCATCCGCCCAGATGATGAATTTGGCGCTGGCAACGCGGTCTGCGACAAATAGTGTATGAACCGGACTGGACTGGATGATCGCCTTGAAGGCATTGGCTGTGTGGCCTATCTCTTGCGGGACCGATCAAGGGAGACAGGCAATGAGCAAGACCCGCAGCATATTCGAAGATGTGGCGCAACAGGCGCCGTCATCGGCGGCTCCAGCGGGTGGTCTTATCGACGGGCCTTTGGGCCGGGGCCGAGGTTTGACCCGAATCTTGTTGGCGATTTTGTTCGCATTGGTGGTTTTGATGATCTTGGTTGGGGGGCTGACACGATTGACCGATAGTGGCCTCAGCATTACCGAATGGCGCCCGGTCACTGGTGCGGTGCCGCCGCTGGGTGCAGCAGACTGGCAATCAGAGTTTGAAAAGTACCAAACAATCCCCGAGTATCAGCTTCAAAACAAAGGGATGACGTTGTCGGAGTTCAAGGTCATTTACTGGTGGGAATGGGGTCACAGGCAACTTGGCCGGGTGATTGGTCTGGTCTGGGCGGTTGGTTTCTTCGGGCTGTTACTAAGCCGTCGAATGCCGCGCGGTTGGAGCATGCGGTTGCTGGCAATCGGCGCTTTGGGTGGGCTGCAGGGGGCCATTGGCTGGTGGATGGTGGCAAGTGGTCTCAGCGGCACCATGCTGGACGTTGCCAGCTACCGTTTGGCCACGCATTTGGGGCTGGCGTTTGTCATCCTTGGAGCGATTACATGGTTTTCGTTATTGCTTGCGCGGCCGGACCGCGATTTGATGCAGTCCCGCCGGCAACGCGAGACGGGGCTTGTGCGGATGGCGACCCTCTTGGTGGGCTTGACTTTTGTGCAGATTATTTTTGGCGCTCTCGTTGCAGGGATTGATGCTGGCCGTAACTATATCGACTGGCCGCTCATGGCGGGTGGCATTCTGCCTCCTGATCCGTTTGACCTTGCGCCGTGGTGGCGGAATTTTTTTGAAAACGACGGTTTGGTGCAGTTTGTTCACAGAATGGCTGGCTATATATTGTTCGTCTTTGGTGCATTTGTGTGGTGGCGTGCGCGCGCCTCGACAAGTGACACGGTGCGGCTTGGTTTTCACCTAGTTATGGCTATGATGTTCGTGCAGATGGTGCTGGGGATTGTGACGGTAATGCATTCTGCGCCGTGGAATTTGGCGATACTGCACCAACTGGGGGCTATTTTATTGTGGGTTTTCTGCCTGCAGGCCCGATTTAGAACCGGCTATCCGGTGTTTGTACCCTTAAGGAGCCCGTGATGCGCGCTTATCAAGACCTGATTTCGTTTCAAAGCCAGACCGAAGCGTTGGCTCAGATTTCTGGCAGGCAGGATTGGGATCAGGAAACCATGATGCCGCCCGGCGCTGCCGACCAACGCGGCGAGGAAAGTGCCGCGATGGAAGGTGTTATGCACGCCAGACGCAGTGATCTGCGCATTGGAGACTGGTTGGAGCAATGTGAAGGTGCTGATCTGGATGCGGTAGCGCGGGCACAATTACGCCATATCCGTCACAGTTATGATCGCACTTGCAAGGTGCCGGCGCGGCTGGCGGCTGAACTTGCCCGGGTGACCAGCCTTGCTCAAGGTGTCTGGGCAGCAGCGCGGGAGGCCAATGATTTTTCAGCTTTTGCTCCCAAACTGACTGAGGTTCTGGCGCTGCGCCGCGAAGAGGGCGCGGCTCTGGCTGATGGTGGCGATGTCTACGACGCGCTTCTTGATGGTTATGAGACGTCGATCAAAGCCACAGAGATCGAGGCGATGTTTGGCGCGATGCGGCCGCGTTTGGTGGCGCTGCGTGCTGCGGTTCTGGACCGGCCCGCGCCCGTGCCGCTTGCCGGGCATTTCGAGAGTGATCTTCAAATGCGCTTTGCCCGTGATCTGGCTGAGACCTTTGGGTATGATTTGACGCGCGGGCGCCTGGATAAATCTGTGCATCCGTTTTCGATGGGGTCGGGCGATGACACGCGTATCACCACGCGGACAGCTGAAGATGACCCGTTCAATTGTATCTATTCGACCATCCACGAGGTCGGTCATGCCGCTTACGAACAAAATATTTCACCCGCGTACCGACTGACGCCGCTGGGCTGCGGTGTCTCGATGGGGGTGCATGAAAGTCAGTCGCGGATTTATGAAAACCAATTGGGCCGCAGCCGGGCCTTTACTGGCTGGATGTTTGGCAAGATGAAAGATGCCTTTGGCCCGTTTGGTATAGCGGATGAAGAGGCATTTTATGCCACTGTGAACCGGGTCTCGAACGGCTATATCCGCACTGAGGCCGATGAGGTGCAATATAATCTGCATATCATGATGCGCTTCGATCTGGAGCGGGCGCTGATTAGCGGCGATTTGGCGGTGGGCGATCTTGAGGCTGCGTGGAACGACCGTTTTGCCGCAGATTTTGGGTATCAGGTAGACCGCCCGTCGCACGGCGTCCTGCAGGATGTACATTGGTCTGTGGGTCTGTTTGGGTATTTCCCGACCTATGCGCTGGGCAACGTCTATGCCGGGTGCTTGTATCAGGCGCTGCGCGCGGATATTCCGGATCTTGACGATCAGCTTGCGGTGGGTAATTTGAGTGCGGCAACCAGCTGGCTGGGACGTCATGTTCAGTGCCATGGTGGCTTGTATGAACCGCGCGAGGTGATTGCACAGGCGGCGCGTCAAGCGCCCTCAGAATTGCCACTTTTGAGTTACCTCGAGTATAAGTTTAGCGATTTGTACGGGCTGTAACCACATATCATCGCCCCTATGTAAAAATTATCATAAAACCCCGTTTTCATAAGGGCAGCAGTATCGTGGGCGCTGGTTATTACCGGCCTTAATGGTTGGTGAAATGCACAACGCCCCCACGTAGGGGGGCGTTTGAGTTGCTCGAAAAATCTGTCTCTCGTGGCGGCGTCAAGACCCTAGCTTTCGCCGGCTTCAGGCTCGCCTTCGATCGCCTCCTCTTGGTCGCCCTGATCTGCGATCCAAGCAACCGAAACGACTTCTTCTCCCTTGGCGGTGTTGAACACCCGCACGCCGCCGGCGCTGCGTGAGCGGAACGAAATCCCTTCCACTGGCACTCGAATGGACTGGCCGTTTGAGGTCGCAAGCATGATCTGGTCGTCAAGCTCGACCGGGAAGCAGGCCAACAACCGGCCTCCTCGCATCGCCTTGTCCATTGCCGAGACGCCCATTCCACCGCGCCCGCGCAGCGGATAGTCGTGGCTGCTGGACAGTTTGCCAGCACCGTTTGCAGTGATCGTCAGGATCAGGTTTTCTGAAGCGGACATCTCGGCATAACGCTCGGGGCTGATACTGGCGTTGGCGTTGGTATCTTCGTCATCCGGCAGCTCTGCATCATCGGCCAGACCCGCCACCGCGCGCCGCATTTTCAGATAGGCCACGCGCTCGTCCGAGCTGGCTTTAAAATGACGAATAATCGACATAGAGACAACGCCATCATCGCCGCTGAGTTTAATCCCACGCACACCCACCGAGGCGCGGCTGTTAAACACCCGCACATCCGTGGCCGAAAAACGGATCGCGCGCCCCGAACTGGTGGTCAGCATCACGTCATCATCATTGGATGCAATCCGCGCGTTGATCAGTGTGGTATCGGCATGTTCGTTTTCGAACTTCATAGCGATTTTGCCGTTGCGCATCACGTTGGTGAAATCCGACAATTTGTTGCGGCGCACAGTCCCGGCCGAGGTGGCAAATACCACTTGCAGATCATCCCACTCTTTTTCGTCACGGTCGACCGGCATTATAGCGGCGATAGATACCCCAGGCGGTATTGGTAGAATATTGACCACAGCCTTACCTTTGGAGGTGCGGCCACCTTGCGGCAGGCGCCAGGTTTTCAGCTTATACACCATGCCATCCGTGGTGAAAAACAACAGCTGAGTATGGGTATTGGCTACAAATAAAGTGGTGACGACATCATCGTCTTTGGTGGACATGCCCGACAGACCTTTGCCACCGCGGCGCTGGGCGCGAAAATCCCCCAGTGGCGTGCGCTTGATATAGCCGGTCTGGGTGACCGTCACCACCATATCGGCGCGTTCGATCAAATCTTCATCGTCCATATCACCAGACCAGTCGACAATTTCAGTGCGGCGGGGGACAGCGAATTGGTCGCGGACCTCAGTCAACTCATTGGCAATGATCGCCATGATCCGTTCGCGTGACCCAAGAATTTCGAGGTATTCGCGAATTTTTCCTGCCAGTTCCTGCAACTCGTCCGTCACTTCTTTGACCCCAATTTGGGTCAGGCGCTGCAGCCGCAATTCAAGGATGGCTCTTGCTTGGGTCTCGGATAGAAAATAAGTATCGTCTTCGTTGATTTTGTGGGTCGGATCATCGATCAATTTGATAAATTCAACAATCTCATGGGCGGGCCAGCGCCGGCTCATCAATTTTTGACGGGCTTCGGCGGCATCGGCCGAGCCACGGATTGTCGCAACAACTTCGTCAACGTTGGATACAGCCGCGGCCAGACCGCACAGGATGTGACTGCGCTCGCGGGCTTTGCGCAATTCAAAGGCGGTGCGACGCGCCACGACATCCTCGCGAAAATCGATGAATGAGGTTAAAAATCGGCGCAGCGTTAACTGTTCGGGGCGGCCACCATTCAACGCCAGCATGTTGCAGCCGAAATAGGTCTGCATCGGGGTGAACCGGTAAAGCTGGTTGAGAACCACTTCGGGCGTTGCATCGCGTTTCAGCTCGATCACCACGCGTACGCCGTTGCGATCGGATTCGTCCTGCACATGGGCGATGTTTTCGATTTTTTTCTCGCGCACTTGTTCGACGATTTTTTCAATCATCGACGCCTTGTTTACCTGATAAGGAATTTCGTCGATGACAATCGCATACCGGTCTTTGCGAATTTCCTCTACCCGAGTTTTAGAGCGGATGATCACGCTGCCGCGTCCCTCAAGATAGGCTTTGCGCGCACCAGAGCGCCCAAGCATCGTTGCTCCGGTTGGAAAGTCGGGTCCCGGGACATAATCGATCAGCTGTTCGCTGGTCAGGTCCGGGTCTTCGATGAGTGCAAGTGTTGCGTTGATCACCTCGCCCAGATTGTGCGGGGGAATATTGGTGGCCATGCCGACGGCAATGCCGCCAGCGCCATTGACCAACATGTTTGGAAAACGCGCGGGCAGGACGGTTGGTTCGCGATCTTTGCCGTCATAATTGTCTTGGAAATCGACGGTATCCTTGTCGATGTCGGCCAGTATAAAGGCTGCCGGCTTGTCCATCCGGACTTCGGTATAGCGCATCGCAGCTGGGTTGTCGCCATCCATGGAGCCAAAATTACCCTGCCCGTCAAGCAAGGGTAGAGACATCGAGAAATCCTGTGCCATCCGCACCAGCGCGTCATAGATCGCACTGTCGCCATGCGGGTGATATTTACCCATCACATCGCCAACGGGCCGCGCTGATTTTCGATAGGACTTATCATGCGTATTGCCGGTCTCGTTCATCGCGTAAAGTATCCGGCGGTGCACGGGTTTTAAGCCGTCCCGCAAGTCTGGGATGGCGCGCGAGACAATCACACTCATCGCATAGTCTAGATAGGATGTTTTCATCTCGTCAGTGATGGACACAGACGGGCCGTCATAAGTTGAGCGAGATATTGTATTTTCTTCTTCGTTATCGGTATCTTCTGGCGTATCGCTCACGTTATTATGCCTGCTCTTTGTTGTCAGTTTCCATTATCCTGAAGACGGTATAACAGAGCCTGTGTGGGGTGCGCAATGGCGCGGAAACCAAGGTGAAAAAACATACAGCGCCCATTGACTTGATTTTTGCGCGCGGCACCAAACGGAAGACCCCCAAACCCAGAGTTATCATGTTTTTTCGGAGGTCTGGCGGGGCTGATTTTTAAAGTGTCTGGGTCCAAAAAACCATGATCTGGCAGACCAAACACGCGGTTTTATGGGATAATTCGACTGTATTTTGTACCCTCTAACGTGGCCCCAAGTCTTAGCCCGGACTGCGCAAAGACGACACCAATCACTGGCGCCAGCGAGGTGAGTGTCTGTGCCCTTACCGACTTGCCGCGCTCCGGTGTGGCATATTCGACATCAGCACCACCAACCCATCCGGGGCTGCGCCTAAAGCCCGCCAAGGCATCTTCGGTCATGAAAAATAAAACATGAGCGAATTGCTGCCCGCCAATTTGCAATCCGAAATTGCCAGAGGTGGCCGAATAGTAATCGACTACGGTATTATTGATCACCAACGCTCCGCGGCCAAAACTGCCCCCTAAAAGGAACCCGGCTTTTGTGACCAGTGGCATCACCAGCATACCATTTGATTTTGCGGCCAAATCCTGCGTGTCGGGATAGTTTTGAAACATGTCTTCCAAGGTGGCTTGCACCTGATTGTCAATGGCTTCCGGATTGCCAGAGCCAATGCCATTTCCACAGCCCGCGACTAAGGCTGCGCCGCTCAAAACGCTTAGGTTGAAGTTCCGACGGTTAATTTGTGTCATGCGTTTTACCTGTGTTTGTATAAGTGTGTTTGGTTTGTCCAAATTTATAACTTAGGCATACCGCCTGTCGGGCAAAATGTCACCATGATTTCGTGTTTCTAGTGCAATATCGTCACGCTTTTGCGATCTTTTGGGCCGCCTCGACAGCAAAATAACTTAGAATGCCATCGCAGCCCGCGCGTTTAAAGGCCATCAGGCTTTCCATCATTACTTTTTCGCGGTTAATCCAGCCATTTGCCGCAGCGGCTTGTATCATCGCGTATTCACCTGATACCTGATAAGCAAAGGTCGGGACGCCAAAGCGATCCTTGATGCCACGGCAGATGTCGAGATACGGCAGCCCGGGCTTGACGATCACCATATCCGCGCCCTCGCTAAGATCCCGCGCGACCAACTGCAGGGCCGCATCTGCGTTTGCCGGATCCAGTTGATAAGTCGACTTATCACCTTTCAGCGCCCCGGACGCGCCCAAGGCATCCCGAAATGGTCCATAAAAGGCGCTGGCGTATTTGGCGGCATAAGACAGTAAGAGCACATCCTTATGCCCCTGTGCTTCGAGCGCGCCGCGGATCGCGCCAATGCGACCATCCATCATGTCGGACGGGCCGATGATGTCTGCGCCCGCCTCGGCCTGAGAGAGTGCCTGCTTCACCAGCGCCTCGACCGTTGCGTCATTGACGACCACGCCATCGACAAGAAATCCGTCATGGCCATCGATATTATAGGGGTCCAGCGCCACGTCGGTCATAACCGCAATTTCAGGCACGGCCGCTTTAATGGCGCGGGTGGCGCGGTTTGACAGGTTTTGCGGGTTCCATGCCTCGGCGCAATCGGCGGTTTTTAACGCCGGATCGGTATATGGGAACAGACAGATCGCGGGGATGCCTAGGTCGGCGGCATGGTGGGCGGCTTCGACCAACTTGTCGATACTGCGCCGCATAACGCCCGGCATCGAGGCGACTGGATCTTCTATATTGTCACCATCGCATATAAAAACTGGCCAGATAAGGTCGTTGACGCTGAGGTGGTTTTCGCGCGCCAAGGCGCGGATGGCGTCGGTGCGGCGTAGGCGGCGGGCGCGGGCAGTGGGAAAGCTGGCAATCATTGATTTCATTTCAGTAAGTCCTTGAACACATGCTGTAGGGGTGGCATGGAAAGCGCCTTAGGACAAGAGTGAGGTTGGAGCGAGCAGCGTGAAGCAGCGGTTTGTATCGGTGAAAGGCCCATCAGGGCAGAATGGGCGGTCATATGGCTGCGTTTGAGGTGATTGATATCAGATCATTTTCGAACCTGTGGTTCTGGATGGTACTGGCGGTCATGTGGTCCAGTGCCAGCCATCGAGTGATCGGAATTCCTTATGATATGATACAAAATGCCAAACGACACGGTGGGCGGGCCGAGCACGATCTTGAGGCGCTGATGCAGATCAATGCCCAGCGTTTCTTTGATATGCGGTCGCGGTCCGGGCTGACAGTGATCGGGCTGGGGTGTGCGGGGCTCAGCTCGCTTGGCCTGCTTGGCTTTAGCTATCAGATCGAATTGGCCCAAGCGGTGTTTCTGTTGGCTTTCCCCATCAGCATAATTGCCACAATGAATCTGCGCACCGCCGCTTTGGTGCGGGCGTGCGATGGCATCTCTGATGGCTTGTATCGCCGATTTCGCCGTCACCGTATGACGACGCAATTGCTGGCTGTCGCCTCTATCTTTGTCACCGCCACCTGGGGCATGTACCACAATATTTCACACGCATTACTCGGGGGCATAAACTGATATGGAAGCAGGGTCTTCTGACAGAAAAACCACACCTGGCGTGAAAACCACACCTGGCGCGAAAAACAAGTATGGTTTGAACACCTCCGCAACAATCACCACTGGAGGCGCGCCGGAAGGCTATGATGCGCGTCTGGTTCTCAACGAGATTGCCCGCAGCAACGCCCCGGTTGTGCATATCGCGCGTGATGATAAACGCATGGCGATCATGAAGGCCTCACTGCAGTTTTTCGCCCCCGAGATGCCGGTGCTCAGCTTTCCCGGTTGGGATTGTTTGCCCTATGACAGGATTTCTCCCAACGCTGATATTTCTGCGGTGCGGATGGCGACATTGGCCGGTTTGGTTCATGTAATGCCGACGCAATTTGTTGTTTTGACCACGTTGAATGCCGCCTCTCAGCGGCTGCCGGCGCGCAGCGTATTGCGTGAGGCGGTCTTTACCGCTGAGGTTGGACAACGGATCAATGAGACTGAATTGAAAGCGTTTTTGGTGCGCATGGGGTTCACTCAGGCCCCAACCGTGATGGAGCCGGGTGACTATGCGGTGCGTGGGGGAATCATTGATGTGTATCCTCCTGGTGAGTTGGGGCCGGTTCGGCTGGATCTTTTTGGGGATGTCTTAGATGGTGCGCGGCGCTTTGATCCCGCTACGCAGCGCACCACTGAGAAATTGAATGCAGTCGAATTTTCTCCGGTCTCTGAAGTTATTCTGGATGCCGCGGCCATCACCCGCTTTCGGCAAAATTACCGCATAGAGTTTGGCGTTGGGCGCAGCGATGATCCGCTGTACGAAGCGGTAAGTGCCGGGCGCAAACACCAGGGTGTAGAGCATTGGCTTGGTTTGTTTCATGAAAAGCTTGAGACGCTGTTTGACTATTTGCCGAGGGCGACAGTCACGCTGGATGACCAGATAACACCAGCGCGAATCGCGCGCTGGGAAATGGTTCAGGATCAATATGAAACCCGCCATCTGGCGATGTCTCACAAAAGCCGTCTGGATACAGTCTATAAGCCGGCGCCGCCGAACCTTTTGTATCTTGATGAGGCGGCATGGGACGCGGCCGTGCAAGGCCACAAAGTGGTGCAGTTTCATCCCTTGGCGCAAGCCTCGGGTCCGGGTGTGATTGATGCAGGGGGGCGCATAGGTCGAAATTTTTCACCAGAAAGACAGCAAGAGAATATTGGCCTTTTTAAGGCCTTAGCGGATCACCTTAAGGTTAAGCTGCAACTTGGCCCGGTGGTGATTGCGGCCTATTCCGAAGGCGCCTGCACACGGCTTAGTGGATTGATCGAAGACGAAGGTCTGGCTGAAACGATCTTGATTACCAGCGGAACTCGGATTGGAAAAGCGGGGCTTTATCTTGCGGTATGGCCGCTGGAGCACGGCTTTGAGACACCAGGTATGACGGTGATTTCTGAGCAGGACGTGCTGGGTGATCGGTTAATCCAGCGGGCCAAAAAACGCCGCAAGGCCGAAAATTTTCTTACTGAGACCCAGTCTTTGACCAGTGGCGATCTGGTGGTGCATGTTGACCATGGTATCGGGCGCTTTCATGGCCTTGAGGTGATTACGGCGGCGGGCGCTGCGCTTGAATGTCTGATGTTGGAATATGCCGATAACGCGCGGCTCTATCTGCCTGTCGTCAATATCGAATTACTGTCGAAATATGGGCATGATGAGGGCTTGCTTGATCGGTTGGGTGGCGGTGCGTGGCAGGCCAAAAAAGCCCGCTTGAAGGACCGTATTCGTGATATGGCTGACCGGTTGATTCGGGTGGCGGCCGAACGCGCGTTGCGCAAAGCACCGGTATTAGACCCGCCACCGGGCATGTGGGATGCGTTCAGCGCCCGCTTTCCCTATCAAGAAACTGATGATCAACTGCGCGCAATCAGCGATGTGGTGGGCGATCTGACCAGTGGCCAGCCGATGGATAGGCTGATTTGTGGCGATGTTGGATTTGGCAAAACCGAGGTTGCGATGCGCGCTGCGTTTGTTGCGGCCATGTCAGGGGTTCAGGTGGCGGTGGTGGCACCGACCACTTTGCTGTCGCGTCAACATGCCAAAAGCTTTGCGGAACGCTTTCGCGGTTTTCCGATCCAAGTGCGACAGCTGTCGCGGTTCGTGCCGGCCAAAGAGGCGCAGGCCACCCGCGATGGGATTACAAATGGCACGGTCGATATTGTTATTGGCACCCATGCCTTGCTAGCGAAATCAATTCGCTTTCAGAACCTTGGTCTTCTAATCATCGATGAAGAACAGCATTTCGGGGTCTCGCACAAAGAGCGGCTAAAGCAGATGCGCACTGATATCCACGTGATGACACTGACGGCAACGCCTATCCCGCGTACCTTGCAATTGTCGCTGTCTGGGGTGCGCGATCTGTCGATCATCGGTACGCCGCCGGTCGACAGGTTGGCAATTCGCACCTACGTCAGCGAATTTGATGCGGTGAGCATCCGACAGGCACTGCTGCGCGAGCATTACCGCGGGGGACAGTCGTTTTATGTCGTGCCGCGCATTGCCGATTTGCCTGAAATTGAAGAGTTTTTGAAAGAACAATTGCCGGAGCTGAGCTATGTGGTGGCCAATGGCCAGATGGCGCCCGGGCAATTGGATGACCGGATGAATGCGTTCTACGACGGCAAATATGATATTCTTCTGGCAACAACGATTGTCGAGTCGGGTTTGGATATCCCCACTGCCAACACAATGATCATTCATCGCGCGGATATGTTTGGTCTGGCACAATTGTATCAGATTCGTGGGCGTGTTGGACGTTCAAAGACCCGTGCCTATGCGTATCTGACAACCAAGCCGCGGATGAAATTGACGGCAACAGCTGAAAAACGCCTGCGGGTATTGGGCAGTCTCGATACGTTGGGGGCCGGCTTTACGCTGGCCTCGCAGGATCTTGATATTCGCGGTGCGGGCAATCTTTTGGGCGAAGAGCAATCTGGCCAGATGCGTGATGTCGGCTATGAGCTGTATCAATCGATGCTGGAAGAGGCGATTGCCAAAATCAAGGCTGGCGAAATGGAAGGCCTGTCAGAGGCCGATGATCAGTGGGCACCGCAGATCAATCTTGGCGTTCCGGTCTTGATCCCCGAGGCATTTGTTCCCGATTTGGACGTGCGGTTGGGGCTGTATCGCCGGTTGTCGGGGCTTAGTAAAAAAGTTGAACTTGAGGGATTTGCAGCCGAGTTGATCGACCGTTTTGGCCCGTTGCCGAAAGAGGTCAATACATTGCTGTTGGTGGTGCGGATCAAGGCGATGTGTAAACGGGCGGGTATTGCGAAATTGGATGGCGGTCCGAAGGGGGCGACGCTGCAGTTTCACAATGATAAATTTGCCTCTCCACAGGGATTGGCCGAATTTGTGCGGGACCAGCGCGGTCTTGCCAAGGTCAAGGGCAACAAAATTGTTGTGCGGCGCAATTGGGCGAAAGATAGTGATAAAATCAAAGGCGCATTTGCAATTGCCCGGGATCTGGTCGAGCAAGTGGTGGCTGAAAAAGCCCGAAAGAAGGCGGCCAAAGGCTGAGGTCCTTGCTATTTGATGCGTCGCATAAAAGGAGCTGTAGGGACTAGTTTTCTGCCAGAAAACGCTTTATTTTTGGCTTTAACCAGGCCCAGAGCCCGGGGGCGCCGATGGCTATTTTAGCCCCCACCTTGGCGTCTATCCGCTTAAGATCGACGCCGTATTCTTTCCAACTGCCACCGCCAGAGGCAAGGTTCTGGTTGGGGGGTTGAAAGCGATCCATCGACTTGGCGAATTGCGCATCCGGGGTCGCTGCGGCCTCAAATTCTTTCCATAGATTTAGGAGGTTGCTCGCTTGATCGGTCGGCAGTAGACCAAAAATACGACGGGCCGCTGTGGCCTCCTCGGTGGCGAGCTTGTCCGCGTCGTATTGCCCAAAGATTGGCACATCTCCGACATCAATTTCGACCAGATCATGGATCAAGAGCATCTTGATCACGCGTGATATGTCTACATCTGGGCGGGCCTGGTCGGCCAGGACAAGTGCGTAAAGCGCCACGTGCCA
>DDEJ01000017.1:12709-14996 GCA_002336405.1 Rhodobacteraceae bacterium UBA1957 | reverse complement strand
CGTGCCATCGGCGAGCGTGGTTGCCCTATCAACCGATTTGAGGCGGTCAATTTCTGTTAGAAACGCGACCTGCTTGTCAATGCTATCGGCAGGCATTGTAATGTGCGCACCGCGCATCCTGCGGGGTTGCGGCCGCGCAGGTGCATTTGTCATGTAACGGCTGCAAGCGTGGCATCAGCGTGTATTTTCTGTCAGCCGCCGTTTGACGTAGTCGGTGACGTTGCCGATCATGTCGTCCATGTGGTGCTCAAAGAAATGCCCAGCACCGTCCATCTGGGTGTGTGTGATGGTAATGCCTTTTTGCTCATGCAGTTTGGCGACCATGGCTTCGGTATCTGGCGGAGGCGCGACGCGGTCGTCTTTCCCGTTGATCACCAACCCCGAAGCCGGGCAGGGTGCCAGGAATGAAAAGTCGTACATATTCGCTGGTGGCGCCACAGAGATAAAGCCCGTAATTTCCGGCCGTCTCATCAGCAGTTGCATGCCGATCCATGCACCAAAACTAAAGCCAGCGACCCAGCAGTGTTTGGAATTGGTGTTCATCGACTGCAAATAGTCTAGCGCCGAGGCGGCATCTGACAGCTCGCCAACCCCTTGATCATATTCGCCTTGCGATCGGCCTACCCCCCGAAAGTTAAACCGCAACACGGTGAAGCCCATATTATAAAAGGCATAGTGCAGATTATACACCACTTTGTTATTCATCGTCCCCCCAAATTGTGGGTGAGGGTGCAGTACGATGGCAATCGGCGCATCTTTTTCTTTTTGCGGATGGTACCGGCCTTCTAGGCGACCTTCCGGTCCGGGAAAAATGACCTCGGGCATATAGCGTCGGTGCTCCTGTCGGGCTTGGCGGTTGTCTTGACGAAACCGCTCTGTCATCTTAGAATGATTCTAATTAAGCCGAAGCGGCTTTTGAAAAGTTGTGATACGGGGTGTGGCCGGTAACGTCAATCATTTCGCGAAAGGTAGCGCATGAAACTTAGTACCAAAGGGCGTTATGCTATGGTCGCCTTGGCAGACATAGCCCTGCAGCCTGCAGATCGTCTTGTGACGCTTGGTGATATCTCTAGGCGGCAGGATGTATCGCTGCCCTATTTGGAGCAGCTTTTTGTGAAATTGCGGCGCAGCGGTCTGGTCGAATCGGTTCGGGGGCCCGGCGGTGGTTACCGGCTTGGCAAGCTGGCCAGTGAAATCCGTGTGGTTGATATTCTCGCAGCCGTGGACGAGACGGTGGATGCGATGCACAAAGGGGCTGGTGCATCGGGGGCGCTGTCGGGATCACGGGCGCAATCGCTGACCAATCGCCTTTGGGAAGGTCTCAGTGCGCACGTATACGTGTTTTTGCACCAGACACGCCTGTCGGATGTGATCCAAAATGAATTGATGCCTTGTCCGGCCGTTCCAAGCTTGCTTTCGGTGGTAGACGACGGATGAGGCGCAGCTATCTCGATTATAACGCCACAGCGCCACTGCGTGCCGAGGCCCGCGCGGCAATGATTGCGGTGATGGATCAGGTTGGCAACCCTTCAAGTGTGCATGCAGAGGGCCGAGCGGCCAAAGCAATTGTCGAAAAAGCCAGAGGGCAGATCGCTATGGCTTTTGGCGCAGTTGGGGCTGATATTGTGTTTACTTCTGGTGCGACCGAAGCGGCGGCGCTGGCCTGTGCCGGGCGTGGTTTGCGCGGGGCTGATATTGAACATGACGCGGTGGCGGCGTGGATACAGCCAGATCAGTTGGTGCGCCCTGACGGTGGGGTTGCGCTCACTGAGCCAGAGAAGTCGGTGCTGCAAATGGCCAATTCCGAAACCGGAATCGTGCAGAGCCTGCCAAAGGGATTGGCGGTAACCGATGCCAGTCAGGCGTTCGGTAAGTTGCCGGTAGCGTTCAATTGGCTTGGAGCCGATATGGCGCTGATTTCGGCGCATAAAATCGGTGGTCCAAAGGGCATTGGGGCTGTTGTGTTGCGTCGAGGGTGTGATCTTGCGGCACAGATCAAAGGTGGTGGCCAGGAAATGGGTCGTCGGGCGGGTACTGAAAATGTGGTGGCGATCGCTGGATTTGGCGCAGCGGCAGAAGGCGCTGCGCAAGATCTCGCGGCCGGGGTCTGGCAGCGTGTTGCAGAAATTAGAAACATTCTAGAAACTGCCCTTGAGACGGGCTCAAAAGAGATTATCTTGGTTGGAAGAGATACTGAGCGATTGCCAAACACCAGCTGTTTGGCAGTGCCGGGCTGGAAAGGGGAAACGCAAGTGATGCAAATGGATCTTTCTGGCTTTGCTGTTTC
>DDEJ01000017.1:3696-12365 GCA_002336405.1 Rhodobacteraceae bacterium UBA1957 | reverse complement strand
CTCGAGCGGCAAGGTCAAAGCCAGCCGAGTTTTGCGAGCCATGGGCTTTGGGGAGGATTTGGCGGCTTGTGCCATCCGTCTCAGCTTGGGGCCAAACACGACCGAGGCAGAGGTTCTGGAATTTGCAGATGTCTGGCTTGAAAAATATAACAAATTCCGCGCGCGCGCGGCCTAATAGCAAATCGCAAAAGGAAATCTGATATGACAGCTTTGGACGAGGTCATCGTAAAAGACGGTGTTGATCAAGAGACAGTCGATGCGGTGCGCGAGGTTGGCGGGGCGTATAAATACGGTTGGGAAACCGAGATCGAGATGGAGTACGCGCCAAAAGGTCTCAATGAGGATATTGTGCGGCTCATCTCGGACAAAAACGAAGAGCCCGAATGGATGACCGAGTGGCGGTTGGCGGCTTTCGCCCGCTGGAAGAAATTAAGCGAGCCGAAATGGGCGATGGTAAGCTATCCCGAGATTGATTTTCAGGACCAGTATTACTATGCGCGGCCCAAATCGATGGAGCAGAAGCCCAAATCCTTGGACGAAGTCGATCCAAAGCTTTTGGAGACCTATGCAAAACTGGGTATTCCGCTGAAAGAACAGATGCTTCTGGCGGGAGTAGAAGGGGCCGAGGCAGAGGCGGTAGGAAACCGCAAAGTTGCGGTGGATGCAGTGTTTGATTCCGTTTCGGTCGGCACTACATTTCAGGCCGAGCTTAGAAAGGCCGGGGTGATCTTTTGCTCGATGTCAGAGGCCATCAAAGAACATCCTGAATTGGTTCGCAAGTATCTTGGCACGGTTGTGCCGGTCTCGGACAATTATTATGCGACGCTGAATTCTGCAGTATTTTCAGACGGCTCATTTGTCTATATCCCGCCAGGGGTGCGCTGCCCGATGGAGCTGTCGACCTATTTTCGTATTAATGCCGAGAACACTGGCCAATTTGAGCGTACGCTAATTATTGCCGCTAAAGGCAGTTATGTCAGCTATCTTGAGGGTTGTACTGCGCCACAGCGCGACGTCGCACAATTGCATGCCGCGGTGGTTGAACTTATCATCGAAGAGGATGCTGAGGTCAAATACTCCACGGTTCAAAACTGGTATCCGGGCGATGAAAACGGCAAGGGTGGGATTTATAATTTTGTTACCAAGCGCGCTGATTGTCGCGGAGACCGCGCCAAGGTGATGTGGACGCAGGTGGAAACTGGCTCAGCAGTGACGTGGAAATACCCGTCCTGCATACTGCGCGGCAATGAAAGCCAAGGCGAGTTTTATTCTATTGCGATTGCCAACAACATGCAGCAAGCCGACACTGGGACCAAGATGGTGCATCTGGGCAAAAATACCAAATCGCGGATTGTGTCCAAAGGCATCAGTGCCGGCAAGGCGCAAAACACCTATCGCGGTTTGGTGAGTATGCATCAAAAAGCCAAAGACAGTCGCAATTATACTCAGTGTGATAGCCTGTTGATTGGTGGAAATTGTGGGGCTCACACCGTGCCTTATATAGAGGTTAAAAACAACTCTTCGCGGGTCGAGCATGAGGCGACCACTTCAAAGGTCGATGATGAGCAGCTGTTTTACTGTCGCCAGCGCGGCATGGATGAAGAAGAGGCTGTGGCTCTTGTGGTGAACGGCTTTTGCAAAGACGTGCTGCAGGCGCTGCCGATGGAATTTGCAATGGAGGCCCAACAATTGGTTGCGATCTCGCTTGAGGGGTCTGTCGGGTAGATACTCTGCCCGTACCACGCACGCAACACACCCCTGCCGGGGGCAAAAAAACTATCGCGGAAAGCGCACCGCAATAAAAGACGAGATAGGAATAAAGATGTTAGAAATTAAAGACTTAAAGGCGTCTTTGGCCGACGAAGACAAACAGATCCTCAAGGGGGTCAATTTGACTGTTGAGGCCGGGAAAGTACACGCGATTATGGGACCGAACGGGTCGGGGAAATCAACGTTGTCGTATGTGTTATCAGGCAAGGATGGCTATGAGGTCACTGGCGGATCTGTGGCGCTGGACGGGAAAGATATCCTCGAGATGGAGCCTGAAGAGCGGGCGGCAGAAGGGCTTTTTCTAGCGTTTCAATACCCGATTGAAATTCCCGGTGTGGGCAATATGGTGTTCATGCGCACGGCTGTTAACGCGCAACGCAAGGCGCGCGGCGAAGACGAAATGAGTGCGACTGAGTTTTTAAAAGTGGTCCGGGCAAGAGCCAAGACACTTAAAATAGATGCGGATATGCTGAAGCGTCCGGTTAATGTCGGGTTCTCTGGTGGAGAGAAAAAGCGCAACGAAATTTTACAGATGGCGATGCTTGAGCCGAAGATGTGTATTCTCGATGAGACCGACTCTGGGCTTGATGTGGATGCAATGAAGCTGGTAGCCGAAGGTGTAAATGCCCTGAGGGATGAAGGCCGTGCGTTCTTAGTGATTACGCATTACCAACGCCTGCTGGACCACATCAAGCCCGATCTGGTGCACATCATGGCCGATGGCCGTATTATCAAAACCGGTGGACCGGAATTGGCGCTTGAGGTCGAACAGAACGGTTACGCTGATATTCTGGCTGAGGTGGCCTGATGGCGGATACTCAACGGACCGTTGAGGCGGCGAAAACCCGTCTGGACAGTATCAGCCTGCCATACGGTGGATGGACAGCAGAGGCCCGCGCTGCCGCTTTGGCGCGGCTTCAATCGCAGGGTTTGCCGGGGCGTCGGGATGAATATTGGCGCTATACCAGACCTGATACCCTGACGGCCGCGACAGCCCCAATTGCAGTGCCGGAACAGCATGACGAAGACGGTGTGTTTGATCATTTGGACGCGTTGAAAATTGTTTTCGTCGATGGAGTTTTTGACCCGCAAGCCTCAGATGATTTGAGCCTTGAAGGGATCACACTAGAGCGTCTGGCCGCAACTGCCGAGTTTGATATCCACTGGGCGAAACCGATTTATGGCATCCTCGAGATGGCGGGACAAACTCCGGTCGCGCGGCCTTTGGCCTCGTTCAACACAGCGCAAGCTCGTGACGGCGTTCTGATCGATGTCAAATCCACTCCAAGTAGGCCGGTGAGCGTGATTTATCGCCACAAGGACGCGAATTCAGATGTGACGCTGCACCATGTGGTTAAAGTGGGTGAGGGCGCAACGTTTGAACTGCTTGAAAGCGGTGCGGCGGCGGCGCGGTTCAATCATGTGCTCGAGGTCGACATTGCCGATCGCGGCCAGTTTCATCACGTGCGGGCGCAGGGCCCGGATCTAGGCTGCCGGTTGGTGACGCATTTGTTCACCCGCTTGGGCACAGAAAGCGTATTCAAATCTTTTACGTTGGGGGCAAACGGCTTGCTGACACGCAACGAGTGCGTGATTGAACTGACCGGTGATGACGCCGTGGCCCATGTGGCTGGTGCGGCGATCGGTGATGGTGATTTTCACCACGACGATACGGTGTTCATCACCCACGACGCGCTGCGTTGTGAAAGTCGTCAGGTTTTTAAGAAAGTGCTGCGCAATGGCGCTGTTGGTGTGTTTCAGGGCAAGATCCTGGTCAAGAAAGATGCTCAAAAGACTGATGGCTACCAGATCAGTCAGTCGTTGCTTTTGGATGGGGACAGTCAGTTTTTGGCCAAACCCGAACTGGAAATCTATGCAGATGACGTGGTTTGTTCGCATGGCTCAACCTCGGGTGCAATTGATGAAGATGCGTTGTTTTATCTGCGGGCGCGCGGCGTTCCAGTTGATGTCGCAACCGATTTGCTGACGCTGGCCTTCCTCGCCGAGGCGCTGCATGAGATTGAAAGCGACAGCTTGTCCAGTGCGGTTGGCGAACGTCTTGAGGCTTGGTTGGCCCAGCGGCGGTCTTAAATGGGAGTGGTATCGGACATTGTTGCTATGTACCGGCAACCGCGCAGGGTCATGCGTCGGCTGCTGTCTATGGGCAAGCGCGAAGACAGGGCTCTTGCCTTTGTTATGGCGGGCTGTACCGTAGTTTTCATGTCGCAATGGCCTGTCCTTGCGCGTCAAGCCCATCTTGAGAAGCAAGATTTGAACATGTTGTTGGGGGCCGCTTTACTGGCGTGGATTATTCTGGCGCCACTGTTACTTTATTGTCTGTCCGGCCTTACCCACATAGGCGGGTTATTGTTGGGCAGAAAAGGCAGTGCCTTTGCCGCTAGGCTCGCATTATTTTGGTCTTTATTGGCCTCAAGCCCGTTAATGTTATTGAACGGGCTGGTCGGCGGGTTTATCGGCAAGGGGCCAGCGCTTCAAATGGTAGGTTTGATCTGGTTAGGGGTATTTATGTGGTTTTGGCTGTCTTGCCTGAGCTGCACAGAAGGAGAGCAGGAACCGTGAACAGTGGATTAACCAAACTGGCGGTTGAGACGGTCACCGCACCACAATCGGTGATCGATTGGCTGCAATCTTTACAGCTGTCGAGAGAAGTATTGTGGCACGCTATGGGACTGATCATCACGCTGAATGCGCTGTTGTTCGGGTTGACCAATATCCTTGCGCCTCCTGTACAGTCTCTGCCTGCGATTTTTACGTCTCCACTGCTGTTTGCGACCTTAACCGGGACAGGCTTTGTGCTCACGGTCTACGCAGTTTTTTTCATCGGGCGCGGTTTCGGGGGCGGTGGCAGTTTTGAAACCGTGTTGGCCTGTCTTGTGTGGTTGCAAGGTCTGCGATTACTGGTTCAGGTGGGTTTAAGCGTGCTTATGCTGATATCGCCAACATTTTCTGCACTTCTAGCATTTGCGGCCTCTTTGGTGGGATGTTGGATATTGGTCAATTTTATTAATATTTTTCACGGTTTTAATAGCATTTTTACGGCTTTGATTGTGATGGTGGTGGTTGGTTTGGCTGTGGTTTTGGGTCTGGTGGGGCTGTTGAGTGCAATGGGCCCGGACATTTTGGGGTTATCGTCTTATGTTTGATCATTCTCGCATTCGCAGTGATTTTCCGATTTTATCGCGAAAAGTTAATGGTAAGCCATTGGTTTATCTTGATAATGGGGCTTCTGCCCAAAAGCCACAGGTGGTGATTGACGCAATTACCACCGCCTATTCGCAAGAATATGCCAATGTCCATCGTGGGCTGCATTATTTGTCTAATCTGGCCACCGATAAATACGAGAATGTGCGGGGTATCATTGCACGGTTTCTCGGTGTCGCAGATGAGCGTCAGATTGTGATGAATTCTGGTACCACCGAGGGCATCAATACCGTTGCTTATGGCTGGGCGATGCCTCGACTGCAGCCGGGTGATGAAATTTTGCTCAGTATCATGGAACATCATGCCAACATCGTGCCGTGGCATTTTTTGCGTGAACGCCAGGGCGTTGTATTAAAGTGGGTTGAGACTGATGCCGAAGGCGGCTTGGATCCTCAGGCGGTGATAGATGCTATCACGCCGCGCACCAAGCTTGTGGCGATCACCCAGATGTCAAACGTATTGGGCAGCGTCGTCGACGTGAAAACAATCTGTGCCGCGGCGCGTGGACATGGCGTTGCTGTTTTGGTTGACGGGTCGCAGGCTGCGGTGCACATGCCAGTTGATGTGACCGATATAGATTGTGATTTCTACGCGGTGACGGGACATAAACTCTATGGTCCCTCCGGATCTGGAGCCCTGTTTATTCGCAGAGACCGCATGGAAGAGATGCACCCATTTATTGGGGGTGGTGATATGATCCGCGAGGTGCATCGTGATCAGGTGATCTATAATGAGGCACCAATGAAGTTCGAGGCGGGTACGCCTGGCATTGTACAGATGATTGGTCTTGGCGTTGCATTGGAATATATGATGTCGCTGGGCATGGCAAATATTGCCCGACATGAGGCTGACTTGCGCGATTACGCGCGGGAGCGTTTGGACGGGCTCAATTGGCTGCAGACGCAGGGCAATACAGCCGACAAGGGGGCGATTTTTTCGTTTACCTTATCTGGGGCTGCACATGCGCATGATATATCGACTATTTTGGACAAAAAAGGGGTGGCTGTGCGGGCAGGGCAGCATTGTGCTGGCCCGTTGATGGATCATTTGGGTTTAAGCGCGACCTGTCGTGCGTCATTTGCTGTTTATAATACTACAGATGAGGTGGACCGGTTGATCGAAGCGCTGGAACTGGCGCATGAGTTGTTTGGCTGAGATTTCCGATTGCGACGGCTTTGTTGGGCACATCAAACCGAGCGCAGATTTCCCCTAGTCCAGTCGGTTGCCGCCTGACGTAAAACATTTGGGAGGCCAAGAACGGGATAGCGGCTGCAGATTTTGGCACGGATTTGGCTTTCGCTATCCTGCCGTTTGAACCGTTCGTCCTTAAGCGCTGCTGCGGCGCCTTGGCTTGTACAGAAGCGTTTTTACTTGTGTGGGACCAGCTTTACTCGTCGTGCCGGCCCAGTGATGTTGTTCGATCAATAGCCCCTACTGCCCAGGAGCTTTCTTGTGCTAGTTGTCACTTCCCGTGCGGTAGTATGGTTGTTTGTTTAACAATTCCGGTTTGCGTTTGTGCCATTGTTTCATGGCTTGCAAGGGCGTTTTTTTGCCTCAGGCGGATTGTGCAAGCGGGTGATTGTAAAGCCATACATAGCGGTGCAACGTCGTCCCTAGATCTTCGCCAGATCGAAAATGCTGGCTTTGCAGCGCTCCCTCGATGTGGCCGTCGAACCGTTCGACCATGCCGTTGGTTTGCGGCGATCTTGGTGGGGCCAGCCGGGGTTCAATACCGGAAGTTAAGCAAAGCGTATCAAACGTGTGCTGTCGTGTTGCGTTGCGCCTGCGCACCCCGAAAAGGCTGTCAGTGAACGCCTTGCCATTATCGGTTTAAATTGTTTTGATACGGATTTGACATGCCCGTTTCAGATCGCCTAGACAGTGCCAAGCATTGGCGGCTGTCTTGTTGCGATACATGGTAATGAAGACCCATTGGGTGGCCCAGTTGATTGCCACAAAGAGATATCCCCGCAACGTTTCATTGGCGATGTGTGGCGGGTATTTCACGTCAATGTGGATATAGCCGGGCTCAAATGCTTTCAAGCCACTGTGCTTAAGTGTGTCATCCTTGGCTTTACGGTCACGATGAGGTCCCAGACCATGCCGACGCAGACAATGATCTGAACCCGAATGATACACAGTCGGATTGAGAAGCTCGCGCACCATCGCGAATCGATCATCTGGCGACACCCGTCACGTGTTGCGCAGTGAAACCGCCACGGCCCCTTGCGTTGGTGTCAGAGTGGTCTGACGAAGGGGGGCTGACGACGGTGAGGGTGTTTGGCTGCGATCCTGAACCCGTTGCGTTTGCGCCATTTCCACACAGTCTGTTCAGTGGTTGCGTGGCGGTCTGCCAAGATCCACGCAGGTTCATCACGCGCCTGAATGGCCGCCCGTACTTTGGTGTCGGTGTCGCTTGGCTATCACGTCGAACAAACATTGGTGTCGCCCATCTGAAAATTCCCCGAGTACCGATCTTGCCAGAAAAGCGCAGAATGAAGAGGGGCTATGTGATGATCCGCAATCACAAGTTCAACATTGCGCCAAACCTGCTGGATCATAATTTTACGGCGGATCAACCAAACCAGAAACCNNTAGTCGGGTTCAGAAACTTGCGCACCACGCCCATTGGATCGTCCAGTGACCACAGTAACGTTTCACGCAGAGCAACCACACGGCCCCTCGCGTTGGTGTCAGGGTGGTCTGACGACGGTAGGGGGGGGTGGATGCGATCCGAAACCCGTCGCGTTTGCACTATTTCCAGACAGTCTGCTCAGTGGTTGCGTGGCGGTCTGCCAAGATCCACGCAGGTTCATCCCTCGCCTGAATGGCCGCCGGTATCTTTGGTATCGTTGTCGCCTGACTATGACGTCGAACAAACATTGATGTTGACCGTCTGAAAATTCCCCCAGTACCAATCTTGCCAGAAAAGCGCAGAACGAAGAGGGGCTATGTGATCAGCCGGAATAGAACACCTTGGCTTTGTGCTGAACGTAAAACAAAATCTACGATCCATTCTGTTAGTTTGTTGCGACCTTAAATCGAGGTGTCTTAGTCGCTGCTGTGGTGGTGGTTTCGGGGGGCATGTTGGCCTCTTGCCCGATTTTGAATAATTTGGTTTCAATGTTCATCTTTCCGGCATGTGCCGCATACACCCGCACCAAAAACCCTTTTTGGATGGATCCTGCGTAGCACGGAATTTTCGTTCTGATTATTTGTGCGCGTTTTCAGAAGTAGTCATGTGTCCGGCCTGTTTGCGCGAAATTGAATGTTGGCCCTGATGGGTTCCATAAACCAAGTCGTTAAAAGGTGTGGTGTTTGATCTATCTGGCGCAACTACAGACTTGATGCAACATTGAAGCCTTTCACAGCGAAAATCAACTTCTCCTGACTGCGGCCTATTGGACAAAGCACTCTGCGGCTTTTAACACTTCAGACAATTATCATTCAAAAGGACAAATGTGCACATGAACGCAAACCTTGCCCCAAACCAATGCCTGCGTCAGCGTATTCGGCAAGTGGTTTTTGCGCAAGACAGTCGCGGCTTGGCATAACCGTTTGAGGCAGGATGTGTAGAGGGTTGTCTGCAGTTTGGGAACAAAGCCGAGCGGCAAGCGGACAGGCGTAGGCGGCGCAACCCGACCATGCCAATACAAACAATACAGGCGCCAATACAG
>DDEJ01000017.1:295-3374 GCA_002336405.1 Rhodobacteraceae bacterium UBA1957 | reverse complement strand
CAATACAGGCGCCAATACAGTCTTAGTGCCGCGCCAAAGGCTGGAACCTTGCCGCTTCTACGGCGTTTCTCGGCAGCCGAGTGAACGCATCTTGTACATCAGATACGAACACTCGGCTGTGTTCCAACGGTCTTGTGTCCTTGAAAAGGGACTATGCAGTGATTGTACCCCATAGTCCCTTCCCGAAGTGGCAGCCGGACACATGCTGCTAATAAAAAGAACGACCATTTTTGAAATTGTTTATTGTCTAGAGATAAAAATATTGATTATTTTTGTCTCGTTTGGACTTCTGATTGATTTCAATCATTTCAGGTTGTGAACTTGGCGGCGTGGGTGGTTGATTTATAGCTGAAAAACAGCAGTCCGGCGCACTGGGGATAAAAGTTGACAGCCTGGCGTATGATATAACGGTCTTTGCCATGACAGGCTTGATCATCCAAAAGCCAGCAGGGTGCCGCAAACTGTGACCACAACAGATACAGCCTTTGCCAGAACTCAATCTGTCTGCAATAGTGCGGGAATACTTTTAATTTAGATCACTCGATATCCCCCGATGCTCTTACACCGACAGGATAGACAAGATGAGCGTTGAATTTCTTTTGACCAGCCTGATCGTCGTGGTCATTCCCGGCACCGGCGTGCTGTACACTCTGACGATCGGCCTCAATCATGGGTTTCGCGCCAGCGTGTGCGCAGCCTTTGGCTGCACTCTGGGGATAATTCCCGCCGCCAGTGCGGGTATCCTGGGTCTGTCAGCAATTTTTCACACCAGTGCTTTGGCTTTTCAGGTCATAAAAATTCTTGGTGTGATGTACCTTTTCTATATGGCATGGAGCGTTTGGAAGGATAACGGAATTCGCGACCTCGAGGAAACGCCGGCACTTGAAAACCACTTGCGCATTGCGGTGAGGGGTACGCTGATCAACGTCCTAAACCCCAAACTCTCGCTTTTCTTTCTGGCTTTTTTGCCACAATTTCTGCCGCCAGGCACCGAAAATATTGCTCTTCATCTCACAGGGCTGGCGCTGGTTTTTATGGCCATGACGTTTGTGGTGTTCGTTTTTTACGGCGCGTTCGCCGCCTCGGCGCGCCAATACGTGATCGACCGCCCCAATGTCATGAAAGGGATCAAGGGCCTGTTTGCAGGCAGCTTTGGGCTTTTGGGTCTCAGGCTTGCGTTTACGGAAAGGTAAAGAGACGGTCTGCGCCAAAACAGAACCTGACTTTTTGCATCACTGGATTGCAGCACTAAATACTCATGATATTAACGCGATCATGGCGCGTTATACCAATGAGCCAGAATACATCCCGCCTGTGATCGTCGAGCGGTTTGTAGCCTTTCACGTATAATTGGCAACAAACAAAAGGCGAACAGACTATATTGCAAGCGGCTTGCACAGCCACCCGGCTTAGCCCTTTACATTCAGAGAACCTTAGAGGTTCTGTGGTCCACACTTTATTGTGACAACGCCCGTGGCGGGTACTCGACGGAATATCTTGAAATTGGTGACGCCCCGCATGTAACCAAGGCTATTTGGTGTTATCGCGAGCCATCGTGATCCTGAAAACACAGGCAAACAGACTGAGAGATAGATGCATTGAGCCGCACCATAAAAGATTTGACGGTCAGAAAAATGACAGACCCTGACACGCTGATATGGGTCAAAATGCGCCATTAGCTTTGGGACCAACTATCGACTGATACACATCTCTTGGATATCAAACGCATCCTTAACGGACGCAAGCGCAAAGGCGGGATTGCACTTTTGCCCAATCAGTCTCCGGCTGGCTTTGCCGAAATTAGTATGCGCGACTATGCAAATGGATGCTGTGCGCAACCGGTTCCCTTTTTAGAGGGGATTTGGATCATAAAGCCATATCGCCCTCAAGGCGTTGGGTTTGCTTTGGTCAAAACAATCAAAAGAGACCTTCACGAACAGGTATTTACAGAGCTTTGTTCATCAGCACACATCGAAAACACCGTATCGCATTCGGCCCATCAGAGCTGGGGATTTGATGAAACAGATCGCGTTGTGTTTTTTCGAGCATCGCTGGTTTGAAAAGGCCGTGGATGCCAAAAAACCAGCGCTGCAAATCCAAGGTCAAGATTAGGCGGCCTGCGCCTGCTCCACATGCGACAGCGCTTCCAGAACCAATTCAGGGCCGCCGATATGACCGCGTTCAGACAAGACCCTGCGCCACGCTCGGGTGCCCGGCTTTGTGGCAAACAGGCCAAGCATGTGGCGGGTGATCTGATTTAACTTGCCACCACCAATCATATGCGCCTCAATATAGGGCAGCATTTGATGCACAATTTGCACCGGATCGCATGTTTGCGCCTCGCCAAAAATCGCATGATCCGCCAATGCCAGGATATCGCTGGGTTGATGATAGGCTGCCCGCCCGATCATCACCCCATCCAATCCGGCTTCCAAAAAGTACTGCGCCTGCTCAAGCGAGGTGATTCCCCCATTCACAGAGAGATGCAGCGCCGGAAACAGCCCCTTCATCTGCATCACAAGGTCATAATCAAGGGGGGGAATATCACGATTTTCCTTGGGGCTGAGACCATTAAGCCAGGCTTTGCGCGCGTGCACCGCAAACCGCGAGATGCCAGCCGCTGAAACTTGTGACAAAAATTCTGGCAAGACGTCTTGCGGCACCTGATCATCCACCCCGATCCGGCATTTGACCGTGACCTCGACATCCACCGCCTCGCGCATGGCCGCGCAACACTCTGCAACAAGCGCGGGGGTTTTCATCAACACCGCCCCGAAAGTGCCAGACTGCACCCGGTCAGATGGGCAGCCCACATTCAGGTTGATCTCATCATAGCCCGCGTCCTGTCCAAGACGCGCCGCTTTGGCCAGTTCGGCGGGATCCGAGCCCCCCAGCTGAAGTGCGACAGGATGTTCCTCAGGGTTAAACTCTAGCAAATGCAATGCGCCACCCCGCACCAACGCCGGAGCCGTCACCATTTCGGTGTACAGAAGCGTATGGCGCGACATCAAACGGTGCAAATAGCGACAGTGGCGATCTGTCCAATCCATCATAGGCGCACAACTTAATCGTGCATTTT
>DDEJ01000017.1:0-140 GCA_002336405.1 Rhodobacteraceae bacterium UBA1957 | reverse complement strand
GAAGTGCGACAGGATGTTCCTCAGAATTGAACTGCAGCAAATGCAATGCGCCGCCCCGCACCAGCGCCGGCGCCGTCACCATTTCGGTGTATAGCAGCGTGTGACGCGACATCAAACGATGCAGATAGCGACAGTGGCGA
>DDEJ01000148.1:11010-17675 GCA_002336405.1 Rhodobacteraceae bacterium UBA1957 | reverse complement strand
ACTGTAAAACCCAGAAATAATGCGCGATGATAGGGCATTCATTTCAAAAAAGCTGTTATTTATGTATTCTCTTGACGATATTGACAGGCGCCTGCTGGCCGCGCTTCAAACAGACGCCCAACTGACATCAGAACAACTGGGCGACCACCTTGGTCTGTCGGCCAGTCAAGCCGGTCGGCGGCGACACAAGCTTGACACCACGGGCTATATTACTGGCTATGCCGCCCAGCTCAATCCTGCTCGGCTCGGCCTATCCATTCAAGCCTTTGTGCAGGTTCATCTCAATCGTCACTCAGCCGAGCACAGTAAAGCTCTGGCACAATTGATTGCCCGCCAGCCTGAAATTGTCAGCGCCTGGACCCTGACCGGAGAAGCCGATTATCTGCTGCGGGTCTATTGCGCTGCGTTGGACGACTTGAACCGGTTGATACAAGAAACGCTTTTGACCCACCCTACCGTTGCGCGGGTCCACAGCCAGATCGTCATGAACCAGACCAAAGCCGATGCTCCGCTTCCAATGGCGCATGACTGATGGCAGACATTTTATTTCAAATCCTGATCTATCTTGGTGCAGCGGTGATTGCAGTGCCTCTGGCCGCCCGTTTGGGCCTTGGCTCTGTGCTTGGCTATCTTGTGGCAGGCATCGCCATAGGCCCAATTTTCGGACTGGTGGGCAGCGAAACCAAAGACGTGCAGCACGTGGCTGAATTCGGGATCGTGATGATGTTGTTTCTGATCGGTCTCAGCCTCGACCCTCGGGCGCTTTGGGATATGCGCCACCGGTTACTTGGGCTGGGTGGGCTGCAATTGGTGCTGACCACAGGTGGCGTCATGCTGGGCGCCATGGCCTTGGGGTATCCCGCTGCCACCGGATTGGTAATCGGGCTCATCCTTGCACTGTCCTCGACCGCGATAGTGCTGCAGACGTTGTCTGAACGGGGTTTGATCAAAAGCCGGGGTGGGCGCTCTATTTTTGCCGTATTGTTAACCCAAGATATTGCTGTCATCCCCATCCTCGCGCTGCTGCCGCTTTTGACGGTGCAACAGCAGCTTTCCCAAACCGGCGAAACCTCCAACACACTGCAACAGCCGGCGCCGACCACACCGCACGGGCAAAGCGTTGAAAACGGGCTTGGCCTAACGATACTTGAGGGGTTGCCGGGATGGGGCGTGACATTGGTGACACTGAGTATCGTGGCGGCGATTATTCTTGCCGGTGTCTATTTTATCCGGCCGATTTTTCGATTTATCCACGCCACGGGATTGCGCGAGATGTATACTGCTCTTGCCCTGTTAATTGTGATTGGCATCAGCGTTCTGATGACCATCGTTGGGCTGTCACCGGCGCTTGGCGCGTTTCTGGCCGGTGTTGTGCTCGCCAATAGCGAATTTCGCCATGAGCTCGAAAGTGACATCGAACCCTTCAAGGGCCTTTTGCTGGGGCTGTTTTTCATCACCGTTGGCGCAGATATGAACCTATCTGTATTACAGCATGATCCCATTGGCATTCTAACGCTGGCGGTATTGGTGATTATTGCAAAGGGCTTTGTCCTGTACTTGTTGTGTTATCTGTTTGATATTCATGGGCGCGACCGCTGGCTGTTTACGCTTGGGTTAGCTCAGGCCGGCGAGTTTGGTTTTGTGCTGACAGCGTTTGCCGTTCAGCAAAATATTCTACCACAGACGCTGTCAGATAGGCTGATTTTGATTATCACGCTGACGATGCTGATGACACCGTTGCTTTTTCTTGCTTTTGGGGCGCTTTCGCGGCGTCTCAAAGATAAAATAGACATTGGCATTGAAGATGAAATCAACGCGCAAGGCCCAGTTATTATTGCAGGAATTGGCCGGTTTGGCCAAATCGTCAACCGCTTGGTGCAATCGTCGGGCTTTGAGACCGTCGTTTTAGATCATGACATTCGCAAAATTGATCTGATGCGCAGTTTTGGCATCAAGAGCTTTCTGGGCGATCCCACCCGACCGGTTACGCTGCGCGCAGCGGGGTTGCTAGAGGCGCAGGTACTGGTGGTTGCTCTGGATGATGCCGCGGCCTGTATCAAACTGGTCAAACTGGCCCATCGGGCACGCCCCGGCCTACATATCATCGCCCGCGCCTATGATCGCGCTCAGGTTTTTGAACTCTATAATGCTGGCGCCGATGATATCGTACGCGAAACATTCGATAGCAGCTTGCGCGCCGGACGCTATGTTTTAGAAAACCTTGGCCTGTCAGATTATGAAGCCGACACGGCGGCAAAGACCTTTTATCAACATGACCGCGAGGCGATGAGAGATCTGGCCCAGCTTTGGGACCCCAAGATTCCCGCTCACGCAAACGCGGCTTATATGGCGCGGGCGCAGGCTCTGGAGAAGCATCTCGAGGCCGCTTTAATGAGTAGTTTGGAGAACTCAAGACCAACCCACCCCCAGTCCGTTAAAGCCTCAAACACCGAAGCCGCTCCCTCTAAACCAGACCCCACTATTTTGAAGGACGAATAATGCAGCAAACAGTCAGGGATCGGGTTGCGCGCAGTGGCAAAACTGCGTCCAGCAAGACGCGACACCAAGGCGCCGCAACTTTATCCGTCAGACACCCCAGCTTCGGCAAATGTCGCCATCCCCGACAGGCAAGCCACCGCGGCTTGCACCACAGCAATCGCCACTGCGCCGCCTGACCCCTCTCCCAGCCGCATTCCCAGCGACAGCAACGGCGCTTTCTCCATCCGCTCAAGCAACTTGCCGTGGCCACCTTCAGCACTCAGATGTCCCGCCACTGTGTGGTCCAACACATCGCCACGAGCCTGCTGCAGGCAAGCCGCCGCCGCGCAACAGATAAAGCCGTCCAACACCACCGGGATACGGGCCTGTCGCGCCCGCGCAATCGCCCCCGCCATCGCCGCCAATTCCCGCCCCCCAAGACAACGCAGCGCCTGCAATCCATTGCCGCGCGCCACAGGGTTCATCGCCAGCCCAGCCTCGACCACCCGGCATTTATTGACCACACCGGCCGCATCAACGCCCGTACCACGCCCGACCCAATCGGCTGCCTCGCCGCCCAAAAGTGCCAGCGCCAAGGCCGCAGCACTGGTAGTATTACCGATGCCCATCTCGCCGGTGACCAGCAGATCTGCCTCGGCGTCCACCGCATCCCACCCCAATTGCAACGCGGCAACACAGTCTGTCTCGGTCATTGCGGGGCCTTTGGTGAAATCTGCAGTTGGCCGGTCCAAAGATAGCGGATACACGTCAAGCTGTGCCCCAAACGCTGCAGACAGCTGATTGACCGCCGCACCGCCTGCCTGAAAGTTCAACACCATCTGTTCGGTCACTTCGGCGGGAAACGCCGAGACTGATTGCGCGGTGATCCCGTGGTTACCCGCAAAAATTAATACCTGCGGCCGTGTCAGCCGGGGGCGCGCCATACCGCGCCATCCCGCATACCAGATCGCAAGGGTTTCAAGACGCCCCAACGCACCTGGCGGTTTGGTCAACTGGCTGTTGCGCGCCGACGCGCCCTGTTCGGCAACAGCATCTATCGTGGGCAATCCGTCCAAGACGGTTTGAAACGTGGCAAGCGACGTAAAAGCGGGCATGGCATCTTCCGTTGAAATTCTGCTCTGCCAGTGTTTAAACACCCCTGCCGTCTGGGCAAGCAAGAAAAGGACCCAAGACATGAGGGAAAGCGACATTCGCTGGCTGCAAACGCGCGATCTTGCGGTTGCGCTTTCGCTGCTGAGCCGCTGGCCGCTGCGCCTATCCGAGGCCGCCTATGACCGCAGCGCGCAAGCGGTTTGGGCCTATCCTTTGGCAGGTGTGTTTATTGCTCTGCCAGTGGCCATTCTGGCGCAGCTCTGCCTTGGGCTTGGGCTTTCGTCCGGGATTGCGGCCCTGTTGGCGCTGGCAGGCCTGACGGTGACCACTGGCGCCATGCATGAAGATGGGTTGGCCGACAGCGCCGATGGTCTCTGGGGGGGGCATGACACGGCGCGGCGTCTTGAGATAATGAAAGACAGCCGGATCGGCGCCTATGGTGTCTTGGCCCTGATTTTTGGGCTTGGATTGCGATGGATGGCTCTTTCATCGCTTTTCGAATCAGGCGCGGTAATGGCACCAATTCTGGCTGCTGCTGCAGTATCCCGCGCAGCCCCGACAGTGCTGATGCTGGGTTTGCCACAAGCGCGCAAAACAGGGCTGTCACAGAGTGTAGGCACACCACAGGCCGGACATGTCGGGTTGGCCGTAACCCTGGCGGTGTTATTGGCGATCATTACCCTGCAAAGCATACCTATAGTTGTTTTCATCGCTACCGCTCTAGCGACGGCAGCCTGTGGAGGGGTCGCCAAATACAAGATAAAGGGCCAGACCGGAGATATATTGGGCGCAACCCAACAAGTAGCAGAAATCACCATTCTCATCTGTCTCACGTTATCGGTGTGACGCCAACGCGATGGTGCCTGTCGTGAATGCGCGCCCTGTCAAAAGAAAACGCGCCCTGCAACGAGGATGCAAGACGCGCTGATTTATTGTTTTGAGAAAAAGTTGGCTCAGGCAGCCCGCGAAACCAACACTTCGTCGACGCGCTTGGTGGCAGCCGCTTCATCTCCATTGTCCACAGCAGCAACCTCACGGGTCAACCGCTCAAGCGCGGCCTCATAGAGCTGACGCTCGGAATAGCTCTGTTCGCGCTGGTCGTCGCTGCGATGCAGGTCACGCACGACCTCGGCGATGGCAATCAAATCACCGGAGTTGATTTTTTGCTCATACTCCTGCGCCCGCCGCGACCACATCGCACGTTTGACCTTGGCCTTGCCTTTCAAGGTGGTCATCGCTTTCAAAATCACGTCCGGCGAACTCAGCGACCGCATGCCAATCTGTACGGCTTTATTTGTCGGTACCCGCAAAGTCATCTTGTCTTTTTCGAATGAAATCACAAATAGTTCTAAAGAAATACCCGCAACTTGTTGTTCTTCGATCGATACGATCTGGCCCACACCATGCGCCGGATAAACCACATACTCGTTCGGGCGAAAATCGGGTTTTTTTGACTTACTCATTCGAACCTTCCTCAAAGTGAACCATCAAACAACAACACACTGCCCCCAAATATCGTTAAATATTTAGCTCTGGTGTGACACTGTTAATGACTGCCGTCTGTGCAGCAAATAAGCTTATTACAGACCTAGTTAACGTTTAGGTTGCGAGTGTAACATAAAATTGTCTAAATGCCCAGCGCGGGGAATATTTGTGCTGATTGGCCTTGTAATTAAAGACATGCCAATTGAATACAGCCGTGGTTTGCGTGCAACATGATGCAAGCCCTCCGAATCACCAAAAAAATTATCCGCCCTCGCCGGGCTTTTCAGAAAAATATTTATTCATCTTATCGGGTTCACCGTCACGTTCATCCGCATTCGGCATCGGCTCTTTCTGGGACACAATCACCGGCCATACCTCAGAGAACTTGCGATTGAACTCAACCCATTGCTCCATGCCCGGCTCTGTATCCGGGCTTATTGCATCAGCCGGGCATTCGGGCTCGCACACCCCACAATCGATACATTCGTCAGGATGAATGACCAACGTATTTTCGCCCTCATAAAAGCAATCGACCGGGCAAACCTCAACACAGTCGGTGAATTTACACTCGATACAATTTTCGGTGACGACATAGGTCATGGACGCTTCCCACTCAGGTTCTCTTCGTAGGTAATGCAACCGTTCAGGTCATTCAAGCGTTCGGCGATTGTAAAGATCAAGATTGCGACGATCTTGTTTGCTGGGTCGGCCTTTTCCCTCAAATCGTGGTGCTTGAGGGTGTTTTTCCCGCTCAGGGGTCAAGTCGTGATACAGTGTTTGGGCCTCGCTTGCCGGGCCACGCCGGCTGCCAATGGCACGCAGTTTTACCACGCGCACGTCCCGGCCCTGCGCGAAGGTTAAAACGTCTCCAAGCTTGACGTTTGTGGCTGGTTTAGAAACTTTTTGACCATTGACCCGCAAGTGGCCAGCCCGCACTGTCCCTGACGCGAGACTGCGGGTCTTGAAAAACCGCGCTTGCCACAACCATTTATCCACGCGCAGCTTATCAACTGGGTCGGTCACGTTAGATTTTATCTTTCAGCCCCATCAAAGCAGCGGCAAACGGATTGTCAGGATCGATCTGTTGGCTTTTCTTTGGAGAGGCGGCAAATTGCTTTGGCCCCTCGTTGCGACGGGGTTTACCCTTACCCGGTTTGCGGTCGTTATCTCGATTAAATTTGTCCCGACCTGTTTTTTGTTGACCGGCTGCCGTCTGTCGTGACTGACCGGATTTGGCCGAACCAGCGTTATTTTGAGCTGTCTGCTCTCCATCTGCCTTATCATGACGGGCTTTGCGCTTGTGGGGTGCGCCACGATGATCACCCTGTGCAGGGTCTGCAGTACTGGCCGCTCCATCTTTTTGCGATCCACTGAAACTGCGGCCCTGACCCTTTGGCTTTGATTGGCCGCGATTGCGCGCCCAAGTAAAAGTGAAAAACACCTCTATGTCAGGCGCAGCTTCGGTCGCAATCTGGTCTGCTGCTTCGCTCACTGTGGGCTCTGTATCTGCTGGCTCGCTCACTGTGGGCTCAGTTTCTGCTGCTTCGCTCACTGCGGACCCAGTCTCTGCTGCCTCGCTCACTGCGGGC
>DDEJ01000148.1:0-10701 GCA_002336405.1 Rhodobacteraceae bacterium UBA1957 | reverse complement strand
TGCCTCGCTCACTGCGGGCTCAACATCTGGGTTCTCGATCGTCTGCTTGTCGGTCGTCCTGCCTGCAGTTTCGGAAGCCGTGCTCGCAATAGCGATTTCAGTCGCAGCCGCAGCTTCAACCGCTGGAGACTTTTCAGGCGCTGCTTCAGGTTCAGTGCCAGTCTGCGCCACTGTCTCGGCAGAAACTTGAGTTACTGTTTCCGTGACAGACGGCTCTTCGACACTGGGGCTGTCGGCTACAACACTGGGGCTGTCCTCTGCCACAGCGCCATCTTCAACGACGCCAGAGTTTGCCGCTTCGGTTGCACCTTCTAATGGTACTTGCGCGGGCGCCTCAGGCTCGTTTGGCGTTTGTGGGGTATCTGCAACGACGGCTGCAGCAGGATCGACCGGCTTGGTTTTCACCTTCACCCGCTCGGCCCGCACGAACCGATAGCCGAGCCCCTGCATCAAATCTGCAAATTGCTCCAGCGTCATCCCAGTGATCGACAACATATCGGCTTTTGCCTCAAAGCCGCCACGGCTGTCCTCAGCGCGCAACTGGTCTGCCAGCCTTTCTAGCATATCCACCCGTATCGCCCGCGCACCAGAGTTGCGATAGCCTGCCATCGTGTCGCTGCCTGCGCTTGCAGAAGCGTCAACGGGGACCGTCACCAAACCGGGGGGAGGGGCTTCGGGAAATTCGTCAAGCCCCTGCACCAAAGACCAAAGCACCAGCCGCAGTCGTGTTGGCGCGGGTTTTAACAAAAGCGGCAAAAATACCGTGAATTGCCCGAAGCGAACCCCATGCTTGCGCAGCAAACTACGGGCATCCTGATCCAGTGCTTTGACATCCTCGGCCACGTTGCTGCGCGCAACGATGCCAAGCGCTTCTTTCATCTGAAAAGCAAACCCGCGTGCCAGACCGGTGAGGCTGTCGTCATTTTGTAAATTAAGCAGCGGCTCAAACAGCGTCGCGACCTTGCGATCGATAAAATGCTGCAGACGGCGTTCGACTTTTTGCGCCACATCAGTGCCGGCTTCTTCATCAACAAAAGCATGGATCTTGGGCTTGAGAGGATCATCCCCAACCACTAACTTACCCACAGCTTGAGTGCCCCACATAAGGCCACCTTGTTCGGTGAAATCAATCTCTGTATCGGGCGAGTTATAGAATCGGTCCGCCCGCAGATGGAAATGCGGTGCTAAGGCCTGCAATCCCACAGTTTTCAGCGTTTTTGCTTCCTGACCGCTCGCCTCTTGATCCTGACGAAAACGGAACCCTTCTAAGCGACCGACGAATTCTCCTTCGACAGTCACCTCACCTATATCATTTACCTCGGCCAACAGGGCCTCCTTCTGTTTCAACCGCCGTATAAGCACAGAAGTGCGCCGGTCTACGAATCGCTGTGTTAAACACGCATGCAGCGCGTCTGACAATGTATCTTCTACAGCGCGGGTTGCGGCCCGCCAATCCCTTTCGTCACCCAACCAACCAGAACGTTGCGCAACATAAGTCCAGGTGCGAATATAGGCCAACCGCATGGATAGGGTATCGATATCGCCATCGCTGCGATCTAGCCTTTGCATTTGCCGTGCCATCCAAGCATCGGGCACCCGCCCTTTTTCATGCAAAAACCCAAAAATTTCTTGTAATAATGCGGCATGCTCTGCACGGCTGATGCCGCGAAAATCTGGAATGCGGCAGACATCCCAAAGCAGGCGCACCGAGGCGGGGTCACTGGCGCGGGCCGCAATCTCGGCATCTTGCGCTAATAATTTAAGCGCGGCCAGATCATCGGCCTCGCGCGCGCGCACCAGACGCTCATGGTCGGGCTTTTGCTCTAGAGACGCAATCAGTGCCGGTAGCGACCCAAAGCGCATCCCGGCATGTCTCCAGTTCACTTTACCGATCGGCGAGAACCGGTGCCCGGTAATGGCGCGGGCCACCTCATCCTCAAGCGGCGGGGCCTCTCCCGTAACACCGAAACTGCCATTGCTCATCCCGCGACCGGCACGGCCGGCAATTTGGGCCAGCTCGTTGGGTGCAAGGGGCCGCATTCGGCGACCGTCAAACTTGCTCAGCGCAGAGAACGCCACATGATTAACATCAAGATTTAACCCCATGCCAATCGAATCGGTGGCCACCAGATAATCAACCTCACCGTTTTGATACATCTCGACCTGCGCGTTGCGAGTGCGCGGCGACAAGGCCCCCATCACCACTGCAGCGCCACCCTTTTGACGCCGGATCAATTCGGCGATTGCATAGACGTTCTCAACAGAAAATCCGACAATGGCACTGCGCGGCGGAATACGGCTCAATTTCTTTGATCCGGCATAGGTCAGCTCGGACAGGCGCTCACGGTGCTGAAACGTGGCCTCTGGGACCAGTTCGGCAATGGCGCTGCGCATCGTATCAGCCCCCAAAAATAACGTTTCTTTCAGACCGCGTGCCCGCAACAGCCGGTCGGTAAACACATGTCCCCGTTCGGGATCAGCGCAGAGCTGAATCTCGTCTACCGCCAGAAAGTCACAGCCCATGCCGTCAGGCATTGCCTCAACCGTGCACACCCAATACTGCGTGCGCGGCGGCACAATCCGTTCCTCGCCAGTGACCAACGCCACCACTGATGGCCCCCGCACAGCAACGATCCGATCATAGACCTCTCGCGCCAAAAGCCGCAATGGCAGGCCAATGATACCGGTCCGGTAACCCAGCATACGCTCGATTGCGTAATGGGTTTTGCCGGTATTGGTCGGGCCCAGAACCGCAACGGTCCTTGACTGCTCGGTCATATTTGCCCCTTTGATTATATCCTGTTACCCAGCAAGCTCTGCTGCAAACGATCTCGGGCACTTCGTACGGTGCTGTCAGACGGATGTATAGCAAGAAACGCGGCATAAGCCTCAAGCGCCATCTGTGGCATATCCAGACGTTCAAATATACCCGCCATTCCACGCAAAGCCCCGAAATGATTGGGGTTAAGGGCAAGACTACGTTCAAGGTCAGCGACAGCCGGCCCCATCAAATCCGCCAAGAAATAGGCCTGTGCACGCCGGTGCCACCCTTCTGCAAACCCTGGCGCATGATCTGTCACAGCCGTAAAATGTTCGATTGCCGCTGGGATATTATCTGCCTCGAGTGCATCCTCTCCACGCTGGAGCAGCAAATCAAAACTCGCCGATCCAGACCGCGACCAGATCTGCGTCAGCCGTTGTTCAATCTGCGCCGCCTCGACCTCATCAGCAAGCGCCAAACGCTGCAGCAACACGGCGTCTTCCGAACCATGACCGACCGACGCGGCACAAAAAAATACTATTGCCAGTATTATGGACGCAGGGGTAGTATTATTGAGAGATAATCGACACATGCTTTAATGATAGCGTATCGAGCGTAAAGGTCCAGATACACCGACAACACCTATGAGGATACAACCATGAGCGATATACTTTCGGCTGCAGTCAGCGCACTGAACACCAAACTTGGCGCTGCCAGGCTCGACGGGTCCGCAAAATTTATCATTACCGATGAGGGCGCCCTGGTTTTCGATGGCAACGGCGTCCACGCCGGAGATATTGACACTGATGTCACGCTAACTGCCGATGCAGAAACTTTTCAGGATATTCTAAACGGAGATCTGGACGCGACATCAGCCTTTATGAGCGGACGCCTCAGCGTTGATGGAGATATGGGCACAGCAATGCAATTGGCAGGTCTTTTGGGCTGATGCACCTCACGCCAGCACCCTATTTTACAGCCCCAAAACCACTGCGCCCCGACGCGCCACAACCGGACGGGCAGGCATTTTGGATACACACCCGTGACAAACGGCGTTGCCGACTGGGACTGTGGCGGGCCGCGACCCCCAAGGGAACAATCATAATTTTCCCCGGGCGCACCGAATACATCGAAAAATACGCAAGTATTGCCGCCGACTTTGTCGCTCGGGACTATAACACAGTGACGATAGACTGGCGGGGTCAGGGTCTTGCAGACCGCGCTTTGCCCGACCGGCTGAAAGGCCATGTCGCAGATTTTGCCGAGTACCAGCGAGATCACGCCGCTTTGATTGAGGCGATGACAGCACTTGCGCTGCCCAAACCGTGGACCCTTCTCGCCCATTCGATGGGTGGCTGCATCGGGTTACGAGCGCTCCACGAGGGGCTGCCGGTGCAGTCAGTTGTGTTCACAGGCCCAATGTGGGGAATCGAAATGCCTCCCCTTCTCCGGATAGGCGCGTGGATTGTATCGACGCTGGCGCGTTGGCTCAAAAGCGGGGGGCTCTATGCGCCAGGAACATCAGGTACACCTTATCTTTTGAATGTGACCTTCGAGAACAATCAGCTGACCAATGATCACGCAAGTTTTGACCATATGAGAGCCCAACTGCAGCACAATCCCAGTTTTGGCCTCGGCGGACCAACCCTTGGCTGGCTCAATGCCAGCTTGAACGAAATGTACCGCCTGTCAAAACTGCCCGCGCCGGATCTGCCGTGCCTGACCTATCTGGGCTCCGACGAGCAGATCGTTGAACCCGGAGCAATCGTGCGCCGCATGGCGGGTTGGGCGCGTGGGCGATTAATTACCCTACCGGGTATTCGCCACGAAGCTCTGATGGAGGCCGCAGCACTACGCATGGCAAGGGTCGACGAAATAACCGAATTTTTTGCCCAAAACACATAGCACAGCCAAAAAATCACGCCCGCAACTTTTAAAGGCAGCCACGCCAGAGGCCCGAACAAAAAACATTGGCCTTCCCCGCTGCCAAGCCTAAGTTAGCGTTATGCGCCGTGCTCCTGTTCTGACCTTCACTAAAAATGGTATCTATTGCCCCGCTGGGGATTTCTATATCGATCCATGGAGACCGGTTGAGCGAGCGTTGATCACCCATGGCCATGCCGATCACGCCCGCAGTGGTCATCGCCGTTATCTAGCAACCGATCTCGCCGGGCCCGTCATGCAACATCGCCTTGGCAAGATTGATCTCGACGCTGTTAAATATGGCCAGACCCGCCAGATCGGTGATGCAACCGTATCGTTCCACCCCGCCGGCCATGTGCCGGGTTCCGCCCAAATTAAAGTGGAAGTTTCAGGTGAGATTTGGGTTGTATCTGGTGATTATAAAACAGAAAATGACGGTTTAAGTGATCCGTTTGAGCCTGTTGCCTGCCACAGCTTTATCACTGAATGCACCTTCGGGATGCCAGTGTTTGACTGGCAACCACAAGCCGCCGTCATGGCACAGATCAATGATTGGTGGGCCAATAATGCCGCCGAGGGCCGAACTTCGGTTTTGGGGGCATATGCTCTGGGCAAAGCGCAGCGACTTTTGGTGCATTTAAACCCAGACATCGGCCCAATCCTGTCACATACCGCAATTGCAAAAACCAACGACATTCTAGATAGACAATCAATACTAACCAATAATAGCATACAGGTAACTGCCAATCTTGACGTTAAAAACCTGCCCGGTGCTCTGGTATTGGCGCCACCCTCGGCCCTTGGCAGCGCCTGGCTGCGTCGGTTCGGGCCGGTGTCAGAGGCCGTAGTCAGTGGTTGGATGCGCCTGCGCGGAGTGCGCCGCCGCCGTAACGCAGAACGCGGCTTTGTCTTGTCGGATCACGCCGACTGGAAAGGCCTATTGCAAGCTGTCCGCGCAACGGGGGCTGAAAATATCTATACGACACATGGCTATACCGACGTATTCAGCCGCTACTTAAACGAAATCGGTTATCACGCCCAGACCGTCAAAACAGAGTTCACCGGCGAGACCTTGGAACAGGATCAAGCGCCATGAAAACCTTTACAGCCCTGTTTGCTCAACTGGATGAGACAACAAAAACATCCTATAAAATCAGTTATTTATCTAATTACTTTCAAGTAGCAGATCCAATGGACAAGCTGTGGACGATCGCGCTGTTCTCAGGGCGTCGCCCGAAACGCGCGGTCACGACCACTCAGCTCAGGCAATGGGCCGCCGAACGCGCCAATATCCCCTTGTGGCTGTTTGAGGATTGCTATCGGGTGGTGGGAGATTTGGCAGAAGCTTTGGCGTTGATCCTGCCGCCCGCCCAACAGACAAGCGATCGCTCGCTCAGTGATTGGATCGTATGGCTGCGGGCCTTACACGCGCTGCCGTCCGATCAGCGCAAGCCACAAATCATCAGCGCATGGGATCAGTTGCCAGTGCAGCAATGTTTTTTGTTTAACAAACTGATCACTGGTGGCTTTCGGATCGGGGTCAGTCAAAGGCTGATGACCCGCGCATTGGCGCAGGCCACCGGACAGGATGCAGCCACATTGGCCCATCGCCTGATGGGCAATTGGACCCCGGATACCACAACATGGGCCGAATTAATCGAAAGCGACAGCCCCGCAACCGACTTATCGCGCCCCTATCCGTTCTATCTCGCTAACGGGCTTGAGGCGCGAGGCAATCACACGCTGGAAACCGGGCCTGATGTGGATGTTGATCAAGAGGCTGATCCGGCTGCCGCACAGCTCGGCCCTTGCCAGGACTGGCGCGCCGAATGGAAATGGGACGGCATTCGCGGACAGATTATTCTGCGCGATGGCAATGTTTTCGTCTGGTCCCGCGGGGAGGAATTGATCACCGATCGCTTTCCCGAGTTTACGAAACTTGCCAGTCTTTTGCCAGACAGCACCGTGCTGGACGGCGAGTTACTGGCATGGAAATCCGGCCGGCCAATGCCGTTCAACGCTCTGCAAAAACGTATCGGTCGCAAAACCGTGCCCAAGAAATTGCGCGATGACGCGCCAGTTATTTTGATGGCCTATGACCTTTTAGAACATCAAGGCCGCGATATACGCCTCCAACCCTATGACCAGCGCCGGGCGCATTTGACCACTCTGTTCGCCACGCTGCCCGACACCTGCCCGCTGCGGCTGTCTCAGGGGCTTGATTTCAAAACTTGGGGCGATCTGGCCAGTATGCGCGCCGGGGCACGCGCGGCCGGCACAGAGGGTGTGATGATCAAACGCCACGACAGCGCCTATGGCGTCGGGCGCAAAAAGGGCGATTGGTGGAAATGGAAGCTTGATCCACTGACCATTGACGCGGTGATGATCTATGCACAAGCAGGCCATGGCCGCCGCGCCACCCTGTATAGCGACTTTACCTTTGCGCTGTGGCAGGGCGAGGATCTGGTGCCGTTCACTAAAGCCTATTCCGGCCTCACTGATGCCGAGTTAGCCGAAATCAGCAAATGGGTGCGCAAAAACACCCTGCAGCGCTTTGGCCCGGTGCGCCAGGTCACCCCCCATCATGTTTTTGAGATCGCTTTTGAAGGTCTGCATGAAAGCCCAAGACATAAATCCGGCGTCGCATTACGGTTTCCGCGGATGCGCCGTTGGCGGCATGACAAAGTTGTGCGACAAGCCAATACGTTGGATGACTTAAAAGAGATGTTGAGCCGCTATGGATAGACCAGACGCCCTGCCACCGCCCCCGACCGAAGCGCCGCTGATTGCGGCTCCCGACGGCGCCTGTGACACCCATGTGCATATGCTGGCGGACAAATCGGAATTTCCACTTTGGCAGGGCCGTGTCGAAAACCCGGCCCCGGGCATCCCGTTTGAAGATTGGCTAAACCAGTATCGCAACCACTTGGCACAAATGGGCTGTTCACGCGGCGTGATTGTCCACTCGATTCTTTACGGCACTGACAATAGCGTGACCGTTGCAGCTCTTGATCGTCTTGGCGACGGCTTTCGCGGGATTGGCCTTTTACCCGATGACGCCAGCGAGGCGGATCTGGATCAGTTTGCCGAATGGAACATGGCAGGGGTGCGACTGAATTATGTACATGGCGGCGTTCTCAGCTGGGACGGGGTGCAGGCAATGGCCCCCAAACTGGCGGCGCGGAATCTGCATGTTCAGATGCTGATGCATGCGCATCTGCATATCGAAGATCTGGAAACACAGGTCGCCCGGCTGCCAGTCGATGTGTGTTTTGATCATATCGGCTGGCCTGACCTCAGCCTTGGCGTGGCCCATCCAGGCATCCAGACCCTGTGCCGCCTGCTTGCTGAGGGAAAGGCTTGGGTCAAGCTTTCCGGGCTTTACCGGCTGTGTGACGCACCCTATGACACAGCTGACGCCATTGTTGCAGCCCTTGTTGCCGCCAACCCCCAGCGCTGCCTATGGGGGTCTGACTGGCCGCATATTATGCTCAACGGGGCCGAAATGCCGCGCGCTGCGTGCTTGCTTGATGCGTTTCACCGCGTCGTCACCGACACCAAAACCCGCCACCGCATTCTTGTGGACAACCCAGCGCAACTTTATGGCTTTTAACCACGTTACGGGTTGATTATGCCCCCTGCTCACACCTATGTCCTTAGATAGAAATCAATTGAGGTTACCTATGTTTCAGCTTCCCTTCCCGGTTCACGATGTCAATGCCAGCTCAGGCTCAAAGGATTTGGGCAACCTGCCTGAATGGGATCTCAGCGACCTGTACAGCAGCCAAAACGCGCCTGAACTGAGCCGTGACCTGCAATGGTTGGATCAAGAATGCGCCAGTTTTGCCGCAGACTATGAGGGAAAGCTCGCAAATTTGGACGCCGCAGAGATGCTGGCGTGCGTCTTGCGCAACGAGCGTATCAACACCATCGCAGGACGCATCATGTCGTTTGCGGGCCTGCGCTATTACCAGCTAACCATTGATGGCGACCGCACGAAATTCATGTCGGACATGCAAGAGAAAATCACCAATTTCACCACACCACTGGTTTTTTTCACCCTTGAGCTGAACCGGATCGATGACGCCACACTGCAGGCGCTGCTGGATGCCAACAGCGCCCTTGCGCGCTATCAACCGGTATTTGATCGCATTCGCGCGATGAAGCCGTATCAGCTGTCCGACGAGCTTGAGAAGTTTCTGCACGATTTGGGGGTTGTCGGGGACGCTTGGGAACGGCTGTTTGATGAAACTATCGCCGGGCTGAGCTTTGAAATCGACGGCGAGAGCTTGGGCATAGAAAGCACTCTCAACCTGCTGACAGATCCCGATCGCGCCCAGCGTGAAAAAGGGGCTGTCGAACTGGCGCGGGTATTTGGCGACACCGTCAAAACCTTTGCACGGGTGCACAACACTCAAGCCAAAGAAAAAGAAATCCTTGATCGCTGGCGTGGCATGCCCACACCGCAAACCGGACGCCATCTGTCCAACCACGTTGAACCCGAAGTTGTCGAGGCGCTGCGCAATGCTGTTGTTACCGCCTATCCAAAACTCAGTCACCGCTATTACGAGCTCAAGCGCAAATGGCTTGGTCTGGATGTGATGCAGGTCTGGGACCGCAACGCCCCCCTGCCCATGGAAACCAACAAGATTGTCGGTTGGGAAGAGGCCCAGAAAACGGTGATGCAGGCCTATGAGGATTTTGACCCGCGCATGGCCGATCTGGCAGAGCCGTTTTTCACCAAGGGCTGGATTGATGCCGCAGTAAAGCCAGGCAAAGCGCCAGGGGCCTTTGCGCACCCAACAGTCACAGATGTGCACCCTTACGTGATGCTGAACTATCTTGGCAAACCACGCGATGTGATGACATTGGCGCATGAGCTGGGGCATGGCGTGCATCAGGTGCTGGCCGCTGGCCAAGGCGAGATGCTGTCGTCGACCCCTCTGACGCTTGCTGAAACGGCGTCAGTGTTTGGCGAGATGCTGACATTCCGCAAAATGCTTGATGGGGCACAAGACGCCGCCGAACGCAAAGTGATGCTGGCTGGCAAGGTCGAGGACATGATCAACACTGTGGTGCGTCAGATCGCGTTTTATGACTTTGAATGCAAGCTGCACGATGCCCGCGCGCAGGGTGAATTGACCCCTGATGACATCAACGCATTGTGGATGTCAGTTCAAGGTGAAAGCCTGGGGCCAGCCTTTGAATTTATGGACGGCTATGAAACCTTTTGGGCCTATATTCCGCATTTCGTGCATTCACCGTTTTATGTTTATGCCTATGCCTTTGGTGACGGTTTGGTCAACGCGCTCTATGCTGTGTATCAAGAGCAACCCGAAGGCTTTCAAGAGAAGTATTTTGATATGCTGAAAGCCGGCGGATCCAAGCATCATAAAGAGCTTTTGGCGCCCTTTGGGCTGGATGCATCGGACCCAACCTTTTGGGATAAGGGCCTGTCGATGATTTCGGATATGATCGACGAATTGGAAGCGATGGAGGAACAGGCGTAGCAAAAAAAAGTCGCATCAGTTGACTTTGGGCAGGCGCCGCTAAGTTCTATCCTACAGGAGGTGCCACATGCGGATATTGATAGCAGCGATTTTTATGGTAATTTTAGGAGGACAGACGGCGATGGCGGAAAACTTCCAATTTGACTCGATAGACGGGGGCACCATGTCCACGTCGGACTGGCGCGGCCAGCCGGTTTTGGTGGTCAACACCGCTTCGCAATGTGGGTTTACTTATCAATATGAAGCGCTGCAGCAGCTTCATGAAACCTATCGCGACAAGGGTCTTGTTGTGCTGGCTGTTCCGTCAGATGATTTTAACCAAGAGCTGTCAGACGAGGCGGCAGTAAAAGATTTCTGCACCGTTAATTTTGGCCTTGATGTGCCAATGACGACAATCACCAAGGTTCGTGGCGATGAGGCACATCCGTTTTTCGTGTGGTTAAACCAAACCGAAGGATATCGACCACGTTGGAATTTTTATAAGGTTCTGTTGGATGGTGAAGGCGC
>DDEJ01000035.1:22388-25757 GCA_002336405.1 Rhodobacteraceae bacterium UBA1957 | reverse complement strand
CCGGCATCCAACTCGGCCTGCAAATCAGCTTTTGTTGCTGTATCCTGCCACCCCCCATCACAAAGATTGCCGCACCCAGCCCCTGCCTGCGAAGTGATGGTCATTAGCAAAGCAATCAGGATGGTTCGCATGTTGTCGACCTTATTGAAAACCTTTCCAGTCATATTGAGCAGCAGTCGAGTTTTAACTAAAACAAATAGCGGTTAAATAAGCCCGTCAGCGTCCATCCTAGCCTCTACTGCGCGAAGTCCGCCCATATCTGCTGTGGGTCTCAGTGAGGCCCCGAGAGCGCTGACCGTGTTTCCAGTGCGCAGCTGCGATGCGCGCCTTGCCCTCAGCGGTTACCGGGCTGGTGCATAAGCTGCCGTGCAGCCGACAGCGAACCTCACCGCTGAGCGGAGGTTTTTGGCACATGGTGCCGCTGCCGGTTCTAGCGCCACAGCTTTGGAGGGGGCGTTCGAGGCAAAAACGCCATTTATTACCCCCCTCGAACCTAACTTTTGTCACCGCCAATGCCCTCGCATTTATAGGCACTATTTTAGTATATTTAAGGCAGCATTTCGAGGTGCCAGTGGCTTTGCCCATGGGTCGCGAACCGAGTAAAATAAATCTAATTTTATTGGAATTGACCAACACCATCGGCTAGCACCACAGGCAGCTTGCAAGGTGGGCGCTGCGTTGTTCTGGGGCCACGGTTTTTGGGTCCAGTTTTGGGGAGCGATTTATCTTGATGCTGTAACCCTATTTACTGATTTTTGAGGAAGTGAACGGCCCGAAGAGGGCCTTCGAGCCAGCCGCAGCTAACGTCAGTTTAGGGTCTAAACCGCCGAATGCTGCGCGCATAACAAGGTGACATAATATGCCAAATGCGGATTTTGCCACTCGCATGAATCGTCCAAAGCAGCCCTGAACGTCAAACTTGCCCGCTATATTGCAACTTTCCATAAGTAGCCGTCTGTCAGTCTGCTATATCGCTGGTTTTGTGAGTAAACTTTATCAACAAGTTACAATGCGTTCTGCGTAGAGAGTTAGACGCGAGATCGTTTTTTGGTTGATCTGAGCCTCGGACATCACCTCATTAAGATAACTGCGTTCGAAACGTTAATTATCTAAACGCCCGCAACGGTCAGCCCCCTTTTTCATCTTAAGAACGGCCGGGTCAGCTTTTGTTATATTTGGTATCGACCGCGTCAATCGCCTCGACATTGCCTGCAGACCGGCCCTCGGGATCAAAGGTATTGGACAAAAACGTATCGGCAATATCTTTGGCCAACTCAGCCCCAATTACCCGGGCGCCCATAGTGATGATCTGCGCGTTGTTTGAGGTTGCAGCCTTGCCGGCAGAATATGTGTCATGGCACTGTGCTGCGCGGATGCCGGGGATCTTATTGGCCGAAAGGCAAACTCCAATCCCCGTACCACAAACCAGAATGGCGCGTTCAAATTCCCCCGCGATCACGGCTGAGGCCACCCGGTCCGATAAATTGGCGTAGAATGCGTCTGGACCGGTGTCGGAACGCGACATCTCGGTCACCTCGTGACTGCCTGCCAGATGCTGCGCCAAAACTTTTGCCAAGCCCTCGCCAGCGCTGTCTCCTGCCACCGCAATTTTCATGACTGTTCTCCCGCTTTTTCAATATGTGCCGTGCATTTCGCCAGAATGTCGAGATACCCTTCGATCTGCCAAGCAGAACGCCCAATGAACAGCCCGTCAATATGTGGACATCCAATCAGTTCTTCGCAATTTTCCGGATTGACCGAACCACCATAAAGACACGGTACCCGCTGTCCCAGAACGTCATAGGCCACAGCGCCAATCTCGGCCTGACGAGCATCTGCATAGTCGGATGTCGCTGGAATGCCATGCTCTCCTATCGCCCAAACCGGCTCATAGGCCAGCACGACAGGCGCTGATTTTTGCGTTTCAGATAACCGGCCCAAGGCACCGCGAACCTGTTTGGCCAGTACTTCTTGGGCCCGACCAGCCTCGCGTTCCTCCAGCGTCTCGCCAATGCAAATCAATGGGGTCATCCTGTGCCGCACTGCAGCCTCAACCTTTCGTCCCACGGTTTCATCGGTCTCGCCGAAATGGGCGCGCCGTTCGGAATGGCCCAGTTCTATCAGATCAACGCCGCAATCTGCCAGCATGGGGGCCGATACTTCGCCCGTCCAAGCACCTTCATCCGCCCAATGCATGTTTTGGGCGCCAACCTTGACCGAACTGCCTGTCAAGGCCGTGCTGACCTCTCGCACTGCGGTAAATGAGGGGATGACAAATCGCTGGATGCGCGGATCACGATCTGCATCAGCGGCAGCAAGGGTGCGTGCAAAGGCCAGCGCCTCAGCAAGGGTCTTGTGCATCTTCCAACTGGTGCCGATCCAAAAAGACGGGGGGGGCATGGGTCTACCTCGTTTATGCGCTATTAGCTGCGACGTTTAAATGTTCAAATCCTCTGCGCCGCTGCTGATGTATGGAGCCCAAAAAGACACGCTTTCAGCGATTTGGGGGATGACTTCGCGGTCGTTCGGTTCACGTTCCTTGAAGGAGAGTTCCAAACAAATTTCATTGTCCACAGCCCCCCCTTCGGCCAAAGCCGCCAATAAGGGTTCGGGTTGAATGCGCCCTTTGGCATTGAACGCGGCGGTAAAGGGCCTGTGTCCGCCCTTGTCCATCAGGCTTTGCTTGATGTGGATGATCGGGCTGATCTTTGGAACTGCACGTGCCCAGGCATAGGGATTATAATCATCAGGGTTCGGACTGGTTACATCCCCGTGGTCAATATCGGCCATCATCCACATGGGCACCGCCATATCGGCTGCGGCGATCCGGCCTTGCAACGCCAGGCTGGCCTTGATGGTGTCCCCAAATTCACGGCCGATGCTCATCGGTTCCCAAAAGATGAAGTCTAGTCCTGCCTGTTTGGCGTGCTCTGCAACTTGTGCCCAACAATCGATGACAACTTGCGTCAGATTTTCGCGCCGCGTCGGGTCATCAAAATCACGATAGGTAAAGATCGCAAATTGTGTCCCCACAGAGGTGCCCCCCAAATCAGCAATAATATCAGCAAAGGTCTTGAACCATTCTACATAATAGCGCCGCACATCGCGGTCGGGATGGCCAAAATGGTTGAGCCGCCCATAAGGCCCTGTCATTCCGCTGGTGACACGCACCCCTGTACGCAGCATCGCTGCCTGCATGGCCTTGGTCATACGGGCAATGACCGGAGCTGGCCAACTGGGATTGATAAACTCATGGGTGAGTTGCAGATCGCGGATGCGAATATCGCGCGCCGCCGTGTCGATCAGATCGGCGGGATCGGCAAAGCGGTTGACCAAAGGGTTGGTGTTGAGTGAGAGCGTCAGTGTCAT
>DDEJ01000035.1:21239-22074 GCA_002336405.1 Rhodobacteraceae bacterium UBA1957 | reverse complement strand
TGAGAGCGTCAGTGTCATTGCGGCCTCGCCAAGTTGAAATTCGCAATGATGAAATCGAGCGTCGCGGGAGACTTAATACCAACCCAATACGGCCGCGTCGGACAAATCGGCTTGCATCCCGGCACTCAGTACAGCGGTTGAAATTTGTACAACATGACAGCCCGCAATATTATGTACGGGTCTGTTGCCAATCCCAGAACGCGCGGCTGATCCCGCACACCCAAATCATCACGACTTAACTGATAGATTAGTGGATAAGCTTTGCCAACCCATTCCGCGGCCTCGTCAGTCGCATCACGAAATTATTCAATCCCACCTATCCGAAACCGCAGCTTATTTGGGGTCAAAATCGCACTATTGGCATTGATATGAAACGGTGTAAATCAACTGTTGGCTGGTCGATGATGCACACCCTTGCATCGTTTTGCGGCCAAGGTGAAACATGCGATCTGTGGCAGTTGTGCAAAGGTGGTCTCGCGATTTTGGACCAATTGTTAAGGTTGATTGACTGATTAGAAAGACGATCTGATATGACGATGATAAAGAGCCATTTCCCCGAGTTTAAGGCGCGTGTTGCACGTGATGCGATGCGCAAAGATCTGACGTTGGCTGAGCTATCCAAGAAGAGCGGCGTACATTCGGGCCAGATCAACACGCGGAAGCGTGCGGTACTTGATAATATGACGTCGGGGTTTAGGCATCGGGATTTAGGCGTTGGGGCGGTGATCCTGAGCCTGCGGTGAGCACGGCTGAGATTGAAACGCTGCATTCCAAGATTGGGCAGCTTGTTGTGGCGTGGGATTTTTTGGCTGATGCCTTGGCTCAATGGCTCAAT
>DDEJ01000035.1:20689-20894 GCA_002336405.1 Rhodobacteraceae bacterium UBA1957 | reverse complement strand
TGGCTCAATGGCTCAATACCGCGGAGCGCGCGGCAAAAAATGGTGCGCAAGGATCATAAGCTGAGTGTCAGGCGTCAATGTGCGCTGCAGGCGGTGGCACGCTCGAAACCGTATTACCAACCCAAGGGCGAGAGTGCGGAGAAAGGGGGCCTAGTTTAAACTTCAAGATTACTGTCATTGGTGCATGTGATTGTCTCGGGCGTTG
>DDEJ01000035.1:17892-20353 GCA_002336405.1 Rhodobacteraceae bacterium UBA1957 | reverse complement strand
TTGTCTCGGGCGTTGACTGGCCTCGGTGTGCAAAAGCACTTGACCGTCTTGTCGGGCAGGCCTGCGGTGCCAATTATAATCTAGCAGCTTGCTAAAGGTTTTCTTTGAATGCAATCTGGTTTTATGAAACCGCACTTTTGCGGTCCACTGTTCCAAATTCAAAATGGCTGAGCGCCAGAATGCACCACCTCGGCATGTGCTGGCTATAAGGAGACTAACAGATGAAATCTCATGCTCGGGTCTGTGTGATTGGAGGCGGCGTTGTTGGTGCTTCGGTGCTTTATCACCTGACAAAACTCGGTTGGTCGGATGTGGTTTTGATCGAGCGTTCGGAATTAACATCTGGCTCGACTTGGCATGCGGCGGGTGGATTTCACACCCTAAACGGGGACACCAACATGGCAGCCCTGCAGGGGTATACCATTGGACTTTACAAAGAGCTTGAGGCGCTAACAGGCCTGTCTTGCGGGCTTCATCATGTTGGGGGCGTGACGCTTGCGGATACACCTGAACGGATGGATATGTTAAAGGCGGAACGCGCCAAACACCGCTATATGGGATTGCACACCGAGATCATTGGTCCTGATGAGATTAAAAAGATTGCACCAGCCACCAATGTTGTGGGTGTTTTGGGTGGGTTGTATGATCCGCTTGATGGGCATCTTGATCCGTCGGGAACCACCCATGCCTATGCCAAAGCGGCACGGATGCAGGGCGCTGAGATTATCTTGCACACCAAGGTTAACGAGACACGCCAAACCCCAGATGGGCAATGGCAAGTGGTGACCGATCAGGGCACGATGATCGCCGAGCATGTGGTCAATGCAGCGGGTCTTTGGGCGCGCGAAGTTGCGGCAATGGCGGGAGTGTATCTGCCGCTTCATCCGATGGAGCATCAATATATTGTAACCGACGAGATCCCGATGATCTTTGAGGCGGCATCAGAACACCCCCATGTTATGGATCCTGGTGGCGAAAGTTATCTGCGCCAAGAGGGACGGGGGCTGTGCATCGGCTTTTATGAACAGGCTTGCAAACCCTGGGCGGTCGATGGCACGCCTTGGGATTTTGGTCATGAATTATTGCCCGATAATCTAGATAAAATCACCGCCTCGGTCGAATTTGCCTACAAGCGGTTTCCGGTGTTGCAAACCGCCGGAGTTAAATCGGTGATCCACGGTCCCTTTACGTTCGCCCCTGACGGTAATCCGCTGGTTGGGCCGGTGCCGGGGCTGCGCAATTATTGGTCAGCGTGCGGCGTGATGGCCGGCTTTAGTCAGGGGGGGGGCGTTGGGCTGACATTGGCACAATGGATGATTGACGGCGCGCCAGAGCGGGATGTTTTTGCCATGGATGTTGCGCGCTTCGGCTCATGGATTACACCGGGCTATACACTGCCAAAGGTAATCGAGAATTATCAAAACCGCTTTTCGGTAGCGTATCCGAACCAGGAACTGCCCGCTGCGCGGCCGTTCAAGACCACTGCGATGTATGATGAATGGAATAAGATGGGTGCGGTTTGGGGCCAGCAATACGGATTGGAAGTGCCAAACTATTTTGCCCACCCGGATGAGCCGCGCTATGAGACGCCATCGTTCCGGCGCTCAAATGCTTGGGAAGCAACGCGCCGCGAAGTGTTGGCTGTGCGTAACGCTGTCGGCATCAATGAGGTGCAGAACTTTGGCAAATACAGCGTCACAGGACCCGGCGCGCGGGCTTGGATTGACCGGATCATGGCCGGGCGCGTTGCGCGCCCGGGACGTCTTTCTCTGACGCCGATGTTGTCGCAACAGGGGCGTTTGATTGGTGATTTTACTGTGTCCTGCCTGTCGCAGAATGCGTTTCAACTGACAGCGTCTTATGGCGCGCAAGCCTTTCACGAGAGGTGGTTTCGTCAGCACCTTGATCCCGATGTCACGCTTGAAAACCTGTCGGATCAACGCACTGGTTTTCAGATTGCCGGGCCAAAAGCTTTTGAGGTTCTGAGTGATGTTTGCCAGATCCAGCCCCTAGGTATGTCGTTTCTGGATGTCCGCAAAATGACGCTTGGGCTTTATGACTGTCTTGTGCAGCGGGTCAGCTATACAGGGGATCTTGGTTTTGAGATTTACATCGATAGGATGCACCAGCGTGGGCTGTTCGATTTGTTGTGGGCTGCAGGCCAGCGCCATGGCATGCAACCTTTTGGCATGCGCGCCATGATGAGCCTGCGGTTGGACAAGTTTTTTGGCTCGTGGATGAACGAGTATTCGCCCGACTATACGGCCGGTGAAACTGGCCTTGACCGGTTCATTGATTTTAACAAGCCTGTCGATTTTATTGGCCGAGCTGCGGCTGAGAAAGAACGGTCCGCAGGGCCTGTGCGCTGTCTTGTCGCCTTTGAGGTGGATGCAGAAGACGCTGATGTTACGGCCTATGAGCCGGTCTGGATTGACGGTGAGGTGCGGGGGTTTTGCACGTC
>DDEJ01000035.1:570-17505 GCA_002336405.1 Rhodobacteraceae bacterium UBA1957 | reverse complement strand
CGGGGACTGTCCAAGCCGGGTCTTGCGGCAGAGATCGAAATACTCGGCAGTCGGCGCCCGGCGCGTTTAATTGAGACGCCCCTGTTTGATGCAGACGGTGCGCGGATGCGACAAGACCTTTCGGCGGGGTGGTCCTAAGCGGGGTGCTCGCACATTGGTGGGCAGGGTGGTCTTGGTGCCACCCCACCAGAAGTTGCACGTCTGCCTATTGCGCTTATCCAAAGGCAATTGGCTGAATAAATGTGCTTGGGTGTTTTGATTTACCAGTTTCAGCCCCTTACAGGGTACTTACCCCTGCGCCCAACCGGATTGAGATGTTCTTGCCGGTCTCGGCGAGGGCTGTTTTTGCCTGATCAAGGTCGGGGTCATTTGTCGAAATAAGCCGCTGAATATAGGGAATTGTTAGGGACGCCACGACAAGACCTGAATAATCAAGAATCGGCACAGATATATTTTGAACGCCTGCAATGACCATGGACGGGCTGACGCAGACGCCGGTTGTAATGACCTGATCGACGCTTTCCTCAAATACTTTATTATGGTCGTGGGTTGCAAACTCTACTCCTGCACAGATTTCAGCGCGCTGGTGTTGGGGCATCTGGCTGATCAAGGCTGCCCCTGATGCGGTCAGGGTAATCGGGACCCGCGCGCCTAGCCTTACACTTGTTACATTGTTACCCGGCGGGTCGTTTTGGGCTATCACCAAGATATTGCTGCCATACAGAATAGCCAGGTGCACCGACTGGTTCAGTCGCACGGCCAAATCCGCCATCAGATGCGCCGCAACATTGGTCAGGCGTTTGATCGGAGGATTTTTATGCGCCTGCTCAAACATCTTGAGCGTCAGAGTGTATTTTTCACTCAGCGGATCAATGCCGACATAGCCGCGGTCTGTCAAAACTACTAACATGCGAAATATTTCACTGATGGATCGCTTTAATTCAGTGGCGATTTCTGATTTTTTCATGCCTTCGCTTTTTGTCGCCAAAAGCTCAAGTATATCTAGGCCCTTAGACAAAGCAGGCGCATTGTATTTCTCGACATTGGGTTCAGTTTTGGACTTCAAGGTCAAGTTCCTTCATTTTTCTGCCAGTGCCTCTAGTATGAAATCTTTGCAGAGGTAATTCTCGCCGCTGCTTTGTTATCACCCCCAGAGTTCTTTGGCGTTATCGTGCAAAAATGCAGCTTTGTCTGCGGCTTGCCATGTGTTGGTCAACGCATGTGTGGCGCTAACCCAAGTTTCCAACCCTCCGCCAAGATTGCAAACCGGGCTATCACTGCCCCAGACAAGTCTACTGTGGCCAAAGGCCGAGACGGTGTGCTCAAAGAACGGTCGCAGGTCGTCCAAACTCCAGTTGTCTGGGTCGCCATAAGCAATCAGTCCAGAGATTTTAGCAAGGACATTGGGGCGTTTGGCAAGCTCGCTAAGAGAGCTGCCCCAAGGCTCTATTTCGCGGGCTTTCACATCGGGCACACCGCAATGGTTCAGTATGAATGTGACCTCTGGGCAGTGATCAATCAATTGGCTGGCCCAGACCAGTTGATGCGGCAGAACGCACAGATCAAATGTGAGACCTGTTCCTGTCAGTCGTTTAATATTATTACGAAAAGTATCTGTTTGTGACAGGCCATCCGGCATGACATGCAAAACGCGCCGAAACCCTTTGATGGTTGGAACAGACTGCGCCCAATCCAAAAATTCCGGAAAGTTTGGGTCTTCAGGGCGGCACGCCGAAATCGCGCCGCGCATTGGGCTTTGAGGCAGAGCCATCAGATCGGCCACAAGCGCAGTTTCTTCTTTGATTTGATCTTCTGCGACGTCAACTTCCATGTGCAGGCACCCGGTGATCCCAACGCGGTGGGCGCGTGTTAGATAGGTGTCGAATGTGCTGGGTTTATTCAGAACTTCGAAACTGTCCAACCAAGGGTATCGCAATTTATCGGGATAAATCAGGTGCAGGTGCGTATCGTACAACATACTCGTCTCCCTATAAGCTATCACGAATAATGATTGACTGAATATGAAAGTCAAGTTTACATGTGAAACAATAATGCCGGAAAATCTGGCTTTTTTAAAGGGAGAACCATTATGAAGAATCCACTTAAATCGCTTCTTGCGGTGACGACCTGTCTGTCTATGGGGGCTGTTTTGCCTGCTGCAGCAGGTGAATTTGACGGTATGACGGTTGAGGCCAAATTGATTGGTGGCCAACAGTATGAAGGTCTTTATGGCCGAATCGGGGAATGGGAGGCTAGCACTGGAGCGACGGTTAAGATCGTTTCAAAGAAAAATCATTTTGAATTGGATAAAGAGTTTAAATCCGATTTGGCTGCCGGGACCACCAGTTGGTGCGTTGGGTCGAACCATTCGTCTTTTGCGCCACAATATCCTAGTCTTTACACGGATTTGACGCCGTTTATGGATGCTGGTGAGGTCGCGGGTTTTGTGCCGGCGATGATTTCCGCGTCGACGGTTGCTGGCAAGCTGGTGATGCTGCCGCGTGCCCAGTTTGATGTATCTGTGCTGTATTATCAAAAATCCCTTTACGAAGACGATGCAAAAAAAGCAGCCTTTAAAACTGAATACGGGTATGATTTGGCGCCACCAGCCACCTTAGACCAGTTTAAAGACCAGGCAATTTTCTTTGCGGACCCTCCTAATTTCTATGGCACGCAATACGCCGGTAAAGACGAAGGTGCGTCGGGCCGTTTTTATGAAATGGTTGTCGCCAATGGTGGCAGGATGTTCAATGATGACTGGACCCCTGGGTTCAACAGCGATGCCGGTAAAGAGGCCTTAGGTTGGTTTGTTGATCTGTATAAAGCGGGTGCTGTCCCTCCGGGAACGACCTCTTACTTGTGGGATGAGCTAGGGGCTGGCTTTGCCTCTGGCACGATTGCTTTGAATTTGGATTGGCCGGGTTGGTCTGGCTATTTCAACGATCCTGAAAGCTCGAAAGCGGCAGGAGACGTTGGGCTTGTTGTGCAGCCGATGGGCAGCGCCGGTATTCACACCGGTTGGTCTGGTCATCATGGGTTTTCTGTGACTGAAAAATGCCCCACCCCAGAGGCAGCGGCATCGCTTGTGGCCTTCCTGACCAGTGAGGCCAGTCAGATTGCTGAATCAGCTGGTGGGTCGTTGCCCACCCGCACCGCGGTTTGGGAGCATGTCGTCAAAGCCGCAGAGGGCGATGAGTTTCGTTCGCAGGCGTTGAATGTGTTCAAAGAGGGTGCCACCCATGCGTTCCCGGTGCCAAAGACCCCCTATTGGATCGAAGCAAGCAACTTGATCTATCCGGAACTTCAGGCGGCGATCCTCGGCGATAAAACCGTTGATCAAGCCCTGCAGGATGCTGCTGATGCGGTGGATGAAATGATGCAGGAAAATGGCGTCTACTAAGCTTTGACTGATTTTAAATTGGGGGTGGACGCGTTGGATCGCCCCCAATTTTGAAAGTATTAAGATTGTCCCAATGTCTAAAATAAAACTGCCAACATGGTTTGTTCTGATCCTGCCAGCCATTTTGATTCTTGTGGCGGTTGTGTTAATACCATTGTTATTGTCGCTCTATTCCAGTTTTACCCCGTACCGGCTGACCCGACCGGACAGCCTGTACAAGTGGATTGGAACCTATAACTACGAAAAAGCGGCCAAAAGCTGGGTTTTCTGGTCGGCCTTCGGGCGTACGGTCTTGCTTTTGACGATCGCGCTCAATTTGGAAATGCTGCTGGGCTTGGGCTTGGCTCTACTGGTCAGTCGCGTCACGCGGGGTCAGCGCGCTCTGCGTACCGTGATGATGTTTCCGATGATGTTCTCGCCCATTCTCGTCGGCTTTCAGTTCAAGTTTATTTTTAATGATAATGTTGGTCTGGTGAATAATGCCCTGCAATCACTTGGCCTAACCACGGCGGCGATTCCTTGGCTTGTGGATCAAAAACTCGCGATGTTCTCGATTATTTTTGCCGAAGTCTGGAGCTCGACCAGCGTGTTTGCAATTTTGATCCTTGCCGGATTGTTTGCAATCCCAAAAGATCCACTTGAGGCCGCCAAGGTTGATGGGTGCACGCCGTGGCAGACGTTTCGCCATATCACCCTGCCATTTTTGATGCCGTTTATTTATATCGCGCTGGCTATTCGAAGTCTGGATGTGGCGCGCGCCTATGATATCGTGAATATTATGACCAACGGGGGGCCGGCCCGAAGGACCGAACTGCTGTGGACTTTGATCGGACGTACCGGCTATGTGGATGCCAAGATGGGATATGCGAACGCGATGGGTTATGTCTCTATTTTTATGGCAATATTCTTCACCATTTTCTTCTTTAAAAAGCTAAGCGCCGCCCGGGCCGAGCTGGGTATGGGGGGGTGATGGCGATGGATATCAATCAACAACACCGTTTTAAAACCCGCATTGGTGCAGCGTTGCGCCACATCACTTTGTTTATTGCGATGTCGATCATCTGTATCCCGGGCCTTTGGATCGTGCTCAATTCGTTCCGCCCGACGGTGGATATTATGGCCAAGCCACCAGTTTGGGTGCCGCGCGGTCTGAACCTTGATAACTACCGGGCCATGTTCGGCGGTGCGGGCGAAGGTGGGGTGCCTGTGGTGCAGTATTTCACCAATTCGCTTATTATTTCGGTGACCAGCACCGTTATTGCCATTTTGATCGGGATGGCGGGCGGCTATGCTTTCGCACGCTATCGGTTTCGCGGTAAGTCTGCAATTTTTATTGGTCTGTTGCTGACCCGCGCCGTTCCCGGTGTGGCGCTGTCGCTGCCGCTGTTTATCGTGATGGCGAAGACTGGCTTGATCGATACCCATGTCGGTTTGATCATGGTTTATGTGGCGATGAATGTACCGTTTACCATCTGGCTGATTGACGGATTTTTCCGGCAGGTCCCGCCCGATCTGGCCGAGGCCGCAGAAATTGATGGTTGCACCCGGTGGCAGGCCTTTTGGAAAGTGGAGTTTCCGGTTGCCAAATCGGGGGTGGCTTCTGCGGGTATTTTTGCGTTTTTGACCTCTTGGAACGAATATGCGCTGGCAAGCCAACTGACGCGATCGACGTTTTCGAAAACAATGCCGGTGGGTCTGCGCGATTTCACCTCTGAATTTACCATTAATTGGGGTGGGATGTGCGCATTGGCGGTGCTGATGATTATCCCGGCCCTTATCCTGACATTCTTGGTGCAAAAACATCTGATTGCCGGATTAACCTTCGGCGGTGTGAAAGGCTGATTTATGGCACAAGTGCTGCTTGAAAATGTGACGAAAAATTATGGCAAGCTCGAGGTCGTGCATGGGATCAGCCTCGATATTGCCCATAATGAATTTGTGGTTTTGGTGGGGCCGTCGGGATGTGGAAAATCGACAACCCTGCGGATGATTGCCGGTCTGGAGGAAATCTCGGCAGGTGATATCAGTATCGGTGGCCAGATCGTCAACGACATGCCACCCCGTGATCGCAACATCTCGATGGTATTTCAAAATTACGCGCTCTATCCGCATATGACGGTGCGCGAGAACTTGGGGTTTTCGCTGCAAATTGCCGGCAAACCTCCGGCTGAAATTGCGCGTGCGGTTGGGGAGGCCGCTGGCATTCTGTCGCTGGATGATTATCTGGATCGCAAGCCAAGTGAACTGTCTGGTGGCCAGCGTCAGCGTGTTGCCATGGGGCGCGCCATTGTGCGCCATCCGGATGTGTTCTTGTTCGATGAGCCTCTGTCAAACCTTGATGCCAAACTGCGCGCACAGATGCGGGTAGAGATTAAGAAACTGCACCAAAAAATCCAGACTACGGTTATTTATGTGACCCATGATCAGGTCGAGGCCATGACGCTGGCGGACCGGATTGTGATCATGCGCGATGGCAATGTCGAACAGCAAGGCACCCCGAACGAGGTGTTTGAACGCCCGGTCAACACCTTTGTGGCCACCTTCATCGGCTCGCCACCCATGAACTTGTTGCCCGGTCGCGTTACCGGGGGCGCGCTGGTCTTTGCCCGGGGATTTACCGTGCCAGTGCCGCATAATTTCGCTGAACTGGTTGCTGAGGGGCAAGAGATTGTCTTGGGTTTTCGGGCCGATAACATGATGCCCGAAGGGCACGCGCTGAATATGGACGAAGCCTCGCCTGCGATCGAAATGGCGGTGATTGTCTCTGAACCTTTGGGCACTGAGACCTTGCTGTATACCGAGTTGGCAGGACAGGAAGTTCAGGCCAAGATGCTGAAACCGCGCCCAGTGGCAGATGGAGAAGTTCTGACCTTTCATCTGGATTTGGCGCAGTGCCACCTGTTTGATGCAAAAACTCAAAACAATCTGAGGTAAACAAGATGGCACGCATTCTATCTGTTGATATTTTTATGGTTGATTTGCCGCCCATGGTTCGGCGCACTGATGCGATCCAATCGTTTGACAGCCAGCAAACGCCCTTTGTCCAGATCACCGACAGTGACGGGGTCACGGGGCTTGGGTATAGCTATACGATCGGACAGGGTGGCAGTGCGGTGATGGCCCTTCTGCGCGACGATCTGATTGATCAGTTGATCGGCCAAGACGCAGAAGAAATTGGTCGTATCTGGCGTGATCTGTTGTTTTCGGTTCATGCCACGGCGGTGGGCGCGATTTCGTCGCTGGCACTGGCGGCGATTGATATCGCGCTGTGGGATCTGCGGTGCAAGCGGGCCAATCTGCCACTTTATAAAATGCTGGGTGGGGCGAAAAATTCGGTTGCGATGTACACCACTGAGGGGGGCTGGCTGCATATTGACACCGCTGATTTGGTGGCAGATGCGCTGGCGGCGCAGGCAAAGGGGTTTTCTGGCTCAAAAGTTAAAATTGGGCGGCCACATCTGGCTGAAGACCGCGCACGTTTGCAAGCCGTGCGCGACGCTGTTGGGCCAAACTATGAAATTATGGTGGACGCCAATCAATCGTTTAATTTGGCTGAGGCCAAACGCCGTGCGCATATGCTGGAGGAGTTTGACATCGCCTGGTTTGAAGAACCGCTGCCTGCGGATGATGTGGCGCAACACGCGCTGCTTGCGGCAGGCACGTCCATACCGGTTGCTGTGGGTGAAAGCATGTATTCGGTAAGCCAGTTCAAGGATTATCTTGCTTGCGGTGGCGCCAGCGTGGTGCAGGTTGATGTGGCCCGCATTGGTGGCATTACCCCGTGGATCAAAGTCGCACATTTGGCCGAGGCGCATAACATTCCTGTGTGCCCGCATTTTTTGATGGAGTTACATGTCTCGTTAGTCTGTGCCATTCCGAACGCGCCTTGGCTGGAATACATTCCCCAACTCGATAGGTTAACCAACCGCGGTATGAAAATAAAGCACGGCCGCGCCTTTGCGAACCAAGAGCCCGGGATTGGAATAGATTGGGATATGGAGGCGCTTTCATCGGCCTGTGTAAAAGACCTCAGCGCCCGGGCACAATAGGAGATTGTGATGCAACGTATGGGAAGTGTAATTGCCCTGAAGGGTGAGAAAATAAACGAATACAAACGTCTTCATGCCGATGCTTGGCCCGGCGTTCTTGTCAAGATTTCTGAATGCAACATCAGCAATTACTCAATTTTTTTGCGCGAACCGGAAAATCTATTGTTCAGTTATTTTGAATATCACGGGGCAGATTTTGCTGCAGATGCCGCCAAAATGGCTGCCGATCCCGAAACACAGCGCTGGTGGGATGTTTGCAAGCCTTGTCAGCAACCGCTTGAACCTCGTGGCGCGGGCGAATGGTGGGCTGAAATGGAGGAGGTGTTTCACCATGATTGAGCTCAGCCAAAGCTGGCCGCTGCCAGACGACCCCCTGCCCATCGTAATTTTTGGGGCCGGTTCAATCGTGACCGATGCCCATATCCCTGCCTATAGCGCCTGTGGATTTGCCATCCGTGGTATCTATGACCCTGATCTGGAAAAGGCGCAGGCTCTGGCCAAAAAGCACGGGTTCGTCACCTATGCCACGGCGCAAGAAGCCGCCGCGCAGGATGACGTCATCTTTGATCTGGCCACCCCGCCGGATGCTCATGCCGAAATACTGGCAATCTTGCCCGAGGGGGCAGGGGTGTTGATCCAGAAACCCATGGGCAGTGATCTGGCTGCTGCGACGCAAATTCTGGAAATCTGCCGCAAGCGGTCGCTTAGGGCGGCAGTGAACTTTCAACTGCGGTTTGCACCAATGATGCTGGCTTTGCGCGATGCCATTGATCGTGGGCTGCTGGGAGAGATTGTTGATTTTGACGCTTGGCTGGCGCTGGATACGCCGTGGCGGCTTTGGAAATTCCTCGAAGGGCTGCCACGGGTGGAAATACTGTTGCACTCGATCCATTATATGGATTTTATCCGCTCGATTCTAGGCGATCCTGACGGTGTACATGCGAAAACATTGGGTCATCCAAGTGGGGCGACTTCGAATACGCGCACAGCCGCGATTTTGGACTATGGCGAAAGGGTGCGCTGCGCATTATCCATCAATCATAATCACAGTTTTGGGCGCAAGCATCAGGCCTGTGAATTTCGCATATGTGGCACGAAGGGCGCGGCTTATCTGCATCTTGGGGTGAACCTTGATTACCCTGCAGGCGAGCCGGATATTTTGGAAATAAACATGGGTGAGGGATGGGAAACTGTCAGCTTGACTGGGTCTTGGTTTACCGAGAGCTTTGGCAACCGCATGGCCCAAATTCAACGGTTTGTCACTGGTCAAGACGACGTGCTGGTCTCTTCGGTTGAAGATGCATGGCATACAATGGCACTGGTTGAGGCTGCCTATCAAAGCAGTGCAGCGCCGGCGACGCCGCTCGCACAGAAACCCTGACGTATGAACGAAACCCAAGACCCAGAGCGGGTGTCAGATTTGCCTGCCTCATTCACTCTTAAAGGAACGACACATGAAATTACTTCGTTATGGCCCGCAGGGGACTGAAAAGCCGGGAATGATGGCGGCTGATGGCACGATCCGGGATCTGTCTGGTCATATTGATGATCTTGCTGGTGCCGAGTTGTCTGACGCCGCTTTGGATCAGTTGCGTGCTATTGATGTCAACAGCTTGCCCGTGGTTGAGGGATCTGCGCGGCTTGGACCCTGTGTTGGCAATATTGGTAAATTTGTGTGTATCGGCTTGAATTATGCGGATCATGCCGCCGAAAGCGGTATGGCCCTGCCAGAAGAACCGGTGATCTTTTTCAAGGCAACGTCAGCCATCACGGGCCCAAATGATGACGTTGAAATCCCACGTCATTCGGTGAAAACTGATTGGGAGGTCGAACTGGGCGTGGTGATTGGCAAAGCGGCAAAATACATCTCAAAAAAGGAAGCGCTTGATCATGTGGCGGGCTATTGTGTGATCAATGATTTAAGCGAGCGCGACTTTCAACTGCATCGCTCAGGCCAATGGGTTAAGGGTAAATCCGCCGACACCTTCGGACCAATTGGGCCATGGATGGTGACCCGTGACGAGGTGCCGGATCCGCAAAATCTAGCCATGTATCTTGAGGTGAATGGGCACAGGTATCAGGACGGATCGACCAAAACGATGCATTTCGACGTTGCGACTATTGTTTCGCATCTTTCACAGTTCATGTCGTTACAACCCGGTGATGTCATTTCCACGGGCACGCCGCCGGGTGTTGGTATGGGGCAAAAACCCGAAACCTATTTAAAGCCTGGGGATGTGATCGAGTTGGAAATCGAAGGGCTCGGCAAGCAGCGCCAGAACGTTGGAGCAAGTGAATGACCCGTATTACTGGTATTCGAACCCATGATTTGCGGTTTCCAACCTCGGATATGCTGGATGGCTCAGATGCGATGAACCCCGATCCGGATTACTCTGCGGCCTATGTGGTTCTGGAAACCGACGGCGCATTTGAAGGGCATGGCCTGACGTTTACACTTGGGCGCGGTACCGAGATTTGTGTCGCCGCAATTAAGTCTTTATCGGCTTTGGTGGTCGGGCTTGAATTGGATTGGATTCGCGAAGATATGGGACGGTTTTGGCGTCACATTACAGGAGACAGCCAACTGCGCTGGGTGGGTCCCGAAAAAGGGGTTATCCATCTTGCCACGGGCGCACTGGTCAATGCTGTGTGGGATTTATGGGCCAAAGAGGCTGGTAAACCGCTCTGGCAACTGGTGGCGGATATGTCGCCCGAAGAGATCGTTAAACTGATTGATTTTCGCTATTTGACCGACGCGCTGACCCCCGATGAGGCGCTTGGTATCTTGCGCGCCGCCCAAGCCGGCAAAGCCGAGCGGGTCGCAAAACTCAAAGCGCAAGGGTACCCGTGTTATACCACTTCTGCAGGTTGGTTGGGCTATCCCGACGATAAGTTGCGCCGGCTGTGTCGCGAGGCAAAGGCGGCGGGCTTTAGCCATGTTAAATTCAAGGTCGGGCGCGACCTCGATGACGATATTCGTCGTTTGACGATTGCCCGCGAAGAACTTGGCGACGATATGCATATCATGATTGATGCCAATCAGGTTTGGGAGGTTGATCAAGCGATTGCGTGGGTCAAAGCCCTGGAGTTCGCGCGACCCTTCTTTATCGAAGAACCCACCAGCCCGGATGATATCATGGGTCATAAGGCCATTCGTCACGCGGTTGCGCCGATTAAGGTGGCGACTGGCGAAGTGTGCCAGAACCGGGTTATGTTCAAGCAATTTATCAAAGAGGGTGCTCTTGATATCGTTCAAATCGACAGTTGTCGCATGGGTGGGTTCAACGAGGTGCTTGCAGTGATGTTGATGGCGGCGAAATACGGTCTGCCGGTATGGCCGCACGCCGGGGGAGTGGGCCTGTGCGAATATGTTCAGCATATGGCGATGGTTGATTATATTGCAATATCTGGCGAAAAAGATGATCGGCGCATCGAATATGTCGACCATCTCCATGAGCATTTTGAAGACCCGTGTCTCGTCGAAAATGGCGCCTATCAACTGCCGATAACCCCAGGGTTCTCAATCCAGATGAAGCCTGCAACTTTTGAAGAATTTGGTTTTAGTGCGGACAGTTCGGGCAATGCGGAAAGCTGACTGCAGATCTTGGGCGAGCGGTGTCTAAGTGTGGGCGTGTGCTTCCGAGTTTGCAAGTTAACCGGCAGCTATAATGCCTCTGGGGGACGCTTGTTTTTGGTCGTTTAACAGGTTTGAGAAATGTCAGTGCGCTGTCGGGCGTCTTTTGCACCGGTGAAACCGGGGGATTTTGTCGCGCGATATCACAGGGCGGTGTCGCTGGGCATTCTACCCAATGTGTTGCAAGGCGCGTGATGTTTTGACAGATTAAGAACCGAGGTCATCCCCCTAGACCTCGTTAAGAAAATACCCGATTATAGGGCGTGCAGATTTTAACCTAGTTTCTTTAAATGTAAGATGAATTTGAATGGATTTGACATGCTGAAAAATGACCATCTGGACCAGTGGGATCGTGAGAATTTCTTCCACCCCTCGACGCATCTGGCAGAATTTGCCCGTGGTGATATGCCCAACCGGATCGTGACGGGTGGCAGCGGGGTGTATATTGAGGACCGCGACGGCCAGCGCTTTTTGGATGCTTTTGCCGGGCTTTATTGTGTCAATGTCGGTTACGGCAGATCCGAGATTTCCGAAGCGATTGCCGCACAGGCCAAGGAACTGGCCTATTACCATTCCTATGTTGGTCACGGAACCGAGGCTTCAATCACGCTGGCTAAAATGATATTGGATCGCGCGCCGAAAAACATGTCCAAAGTGTATTTTGGCCTGTCTGGTTCTGATGCCAATGAGACCAATATCAAGATGATCTGGTACTATAACAACATTCTGGGACGCCCCGAAAAGAAAAAGATCATCTCGCGCTGGCGTGGGTATCATGGATCTGGATTGATGACAGGCTCGCTGACCGGTTTGGCGCTGTTTCATGAAAAGTTTGACCTGCCGCTCGCGCAGGTGATCCACACTGAGGCACCGTATTATTATCACCGTAAAGACGCCAGCCTGAGCGAGGCAGACTTTAGCGCTTACTGTGCAACAGAACTGGAAAAAACCATTCTGGCGCAAGGTCCCGAGACCATAGCCGCGTTCATTGGCGAACCTGTGCTTGGAACTGGTGGGCTGGTGCCGCCGCCTGTTGGTTATTGGGCGGCTATTCAGGCTGTGTTGCACAAATATGATATTTTGCTGATTGCCGATGAGGTGGTCACTGGGTTTGGGCGTCTGGGCAGCATGTTTGGATCGGGACATTACGGGATTGAGCCAGATTTTATTACGATCGCCAAAGGCCTGACCTCGGCCTACGCACCGTTGTCGGGATCCATCGTGTCGGACAAGGTTTGGAAAGTGCTTGAGGATGGAACTGATGAATTTGGTCCTATCGGTCACGGTTGGACCTATTCGGCGCACCCGGTGTGTACCGCTGCGGGGGTCGCCAATCTCAAGTTGATTGACGAGCTGGATCTGGTGGCCAATGCCGGCGCGGTTGGCGCCTATCTTAAGGCCGCTATGCAAGAGGCGCTGGGCGCGCATCCCTATGTGGGCGACATACGCGGTGAAGGCATGCTATGCGCGGTCGAATTAACCACAGACAAACAGACACGTGCCCCTTTTGATCCGGCTGTAAAAGCTGGCCCATCAGTGGTTGCAGGAATGCTTGCGCGCAATGTGATCGCGCGCGCCATGCCGCAGGGTGATATTATCGGTCTTGCCCCGCCGATGTGCCTGACAAGGGCCGAAGCCGATCTTGTTGTTGCAGCAACGAAAGAAGCACTAGACGATTTCAATCCTGTCTGACGCCATATCCCCAGAGGGGCCATCCTGCTCGATGACTGTTAAGGCCCTTCTGGAGCAGTAACGACTTTTGTGGTGAACTCTGCTGGAGATGTGATTTCAATCAACTCGAGATCATCGCTATGGCGGATTTCACGATGGCGTATGCCGGGCGGTTGCAGCGCAGCAGAGCCGGATCGGAAGGTCACCTCACCCTGGCCTTCATATTCGAACGTCACCCAGCCCTGAAGGATATAGATCATCTGAAAGTCAAGGTCATGGACATGCCACTCACCTTCGGCATGTCTGCCGGGAACTGCGCGGATGACATTTGCCGCATAGGCCCCATTGGTCGCGGTATCGATGCCTAGGTTTCGGTATTCGAAGAACGCTCTGAGCCCGCCGGAAAACCCGCCACCGGCTGTGCCAGTGCCGTCCGAATGGCTGACGGTAAAGGCCTGACCTTTCCAGATGTCTGACGCCATTATCCTCTTCCCGTGTCAAAAACCGTTGCGCCTGTGGTTTTGCGTGCCATCAAGGCTGCAAAAGCTTTGGGCACGTCTTTCAACGCATAGCGCTGGTTGATGTCCATCTTGATATGACCCTCGGCAATCATGCGAAACATGTTGCTGGAGACTTCGTTCAGGTTTTCGCGGGTATCAATATAATTAAAGAGCGTTGGGCGCTGGGCAAAAAGAGACCCGTTTTTTGCCAGATCTGCCACGGCAAAATTACTGATCAAGCCGCTGGACTGTCCAAACGAGACAAATAGCCCGAATTTTTCAAGACAGCTCAGCGTATGGGGATAGGTATCTTGCCCAATGCTGTCATAGGCGACTGCGACCCCTTTACCGTCGGTCAATGCGTGGACCTCTTCGGTAAAATCCGAGCTGTTGTAATTGATGACATGGGTATAGCCGGCAGCCTTGGCCTGAGCGATTTTTTCATCGCTTCCCACCGTTCCGATCGATTCTGCTCCGATATGGCGCAGCCATTGGCCCGCAATCAGCCCAACACCTCCGGCGGCTGCGTGAAACAACACTTTTTGACCAGGCTTGACCTTAAAAGACCGGTTGAGCAGATACTCCACCGTCATACCCTTGAGCATGGAGGCGGCCGCGACTTCGTCAGAGACCCCATCGGGCAGTTTGACAAGTCGGTCTGCGGGCATAACCCGTTCTTCGCGGTATGCGCCGTTTGGGGTGGTATAGGCAACCCTGTCTCCGACGGAAAGTTCGGTTACACCCTCCCCGAGCGCGGCGACAATGCCGGCTGCCTCACCACCAGGAATCTGCGGCCCGGATTCAGGAAATGGATAGGTGCCACTGGTCATATAGATATCGATGTAATTCAGGCCGACCTTGGTCTGGTGGACAACAGCTTCTCCCATCCCGGGTTTTGGCGTTGGAATGTCGCGCCAGTCAAGAACTTCGACACCGCCCGGTGTATCTGCACAAATTGCATATGCCATCTTTTTATCTCCCAAAGTTTCTAGACTTAATGGTATGTTGAGAGATCTAGCGCGGTCAATCACTGATACGAGCCCAGTGTCGAGCAAGCCGGCCACGGTCAATTATGAATGCGGTCTGAGAAATGAGTGAGGCCTGACGAGCTGCTCGAATTTCGCCAGTTCAATCGAAAATAGACTTATAAAAATTGCCGGGTTTTTGGGCAGGTAAACAGCGTGCTTATGCCGCGCCCACAGGAAAAATTGCTGTTCGGTTTTGCACTTGGTCTAAAATCACTGTCTTGCAGACATAAACATATGAAGACAAATATGCCAAAGGCGGCCATAAAGTAGATGACAGCTCTAAAGGGTCTTATGGGTGCCATTCGCTTTGGCCGGGGCGGTTAGTGTAGTTTCTTCCAAAACGATGATTTACGATCGTGCCCGGCGCGCAGCATCTGCACATAACTGTGGTGGGACGGGTTTTGCCCATAGTCGTCAATGTCAGCGTCTGCGGTCGCGCAATCTGCTAGGTGGTCGGCCGCATAGGTATAACGCGTCGAGCGACCTTCTTGCAAAGAATAATCAATCATCGCGCGCCAAAGCAGAACCGCTGCCAAAGGATATTTTTCCCGCAGCGCCTCGGCCAACGGGGTCAGAATATGGTAAGCGGCGCCATCCAACTCATTGGCCCGGGTCTTTACGAGTTCGGCGGCACACCCCAAATCTGGCCATTCCAAAAAGAAGGTCAAACCGCTTTCAAGCCGAGAGGCCCGCATCGCAATCGCTTTGGCTTGATCCTCGGCTTCGATATCGTCGAAATCTGGCAGCTGTTTCAGATGCTCTCTGAGCCGGGTGGCGCTGAGTGTTTCACAAAAACAACTCCAGCGGTGGTCTTGCGCCTCATCGAGGCGCCCCAGTGCAATCAGACAATTGATATAGGCTGTGTCCCAAGCCTCATGCAGGTGTTCTTGAGTGTCGAGATCTGTGGTGGCAAGCAAATCCAGCGCCGCGCTGGCATCCCCTTGGCTCAGCAGCAATTGCGCCACTTCAGCGGCAATGCCCGGGACGCGCAGATCTTGATCTGAATACTGTGCGATATATCCAGCTGTGTCGCCCTCGGCAGCGGCTATTTCTTGCAAGCACCGTTTTACCATGCGCTGCTTTTGGTCTCTGTGGTGGGTGGCGTTGGTTCCCCGCAACTCCCGCAGAAATTGCAGGGCCGCGTGTTCCTCAGCTTCGGCCTCGATGGGGTCGTTAAGGTGGCCCTGCACCAGAGTTTTCAGCTGGGCAAATCCCTCATCACCTAATGGAACAGCGAGCAGCCCGATGATACCGTCGAATTGCCCGTAGTCATTGTTGAGACAGGCCTCCCAAACGCGCGCGGCCAATGTATGAGTGTTCAGCGCCGCGCGTGGGGCAATGTCTTGGAACCGCGACAGCGCACTGCGAAAAATATCCCCGACCTCGCCCCGGCTGTCATCCACCCGTTCATAAATTGATGGGGCGAGATCAATGAATTGCCAAAGCAGCTCACAGGCCTCGGTGGGGTCATCTGATGCAATTTTTTCAATGATCATTTCTGTTTGGATATTCAGGTCGCGAAGCAGAGCCTTGCGCCGGCGCCAGCCCACATAACTTTTGGACTTTCGCAGTGTGGCGAGCCGTTTGCGCACCTCGCGTGCAAGCTCCGCACTTCCGAGGCTATGGCTGATTTCGAGCCGCAGACGGCGTTTGATTTCCGCGCTGCCAGTGCTGACTTCGATTAACAGCTCTGCTAGGCGCTCTGCACCCAGTGCAGCCAAATTTTCTGAATTCAGGGTTTTCTTCGACATGTGATCTTTTTGACATCCCATTGACTGAAAGGGAAGGGTGGCCTGACTTTGCCTCAACGCACCCGAAGAGGCGGCGTTTGAGTGGCCCAATTGTGCGGTGGTGGAGACCGTAGTAACGGCATTGGGTCTCTGGCCTTGGTATGATACTTGGGAGTGGCGGCATTCTAGGCATTTTGCGGCGAAGGTTTCCACAAAGAGGACTACGCCATGATGCACCAAGTGAAACCCAAAGTGTTTTGCGTGACTAAAATAGATTTGAATGCGCCGCAAGCCAACATCTTAAAAAGTCAATATGGCGATAGCAAGGGTCAAAATTGGCAATGGGTGGTGAGCTGAATGGGCTTTGTTGACCGCGCCACTTTGGATGCGGCAGTGCCGAATATTCTTGCCGCGCCGCAATCAAAGGCTGGGATTGATATATTGTGTTTCCGACCTGATTTCGGTCAGAGAACCTTTCCTGACCAGATCACGGTGAGACGTGATGGTGGCATTGTCGGTGAACGTTGGCTAAAAGCCCCTTGGATGAAACTGCCAGACGGATCGCCAGACCCGTCGATCCAGATTTCAATTCTTGCCGCAGCGGTCTATGAGGTCGTCGTCGTCGACAAACACACCATGCTGCATCCGGGCGATACGATCATTTCTGATCTCGACTGCTCTGAGCAGAATATGCCGGCGGGTACTTTGCTGCGGGCGGGTACAGCGGTGTTGCAGGTGTCCGGGGTTTTTAATACCGCCTGTGTGAAATGGAAGGCCCGTTACGGCAAGCCGGCGTATGATTGGGTGAATGCGGCTCAAAATCGTCCTTTGCGTTTACGAGGGCTTTTGTGCCGTGTCTCTCAAGACGGGGTCATTGGCAAGCGTGACGATATCATCAAGATTTGATCCAAAAACCGGCTTGG
>DDEJ01000035.1:0-223 GCA_002336405.1 Rhodobacteraceae bacterium UBA1957 | reverse complement strand
TGTAAATAAATCTTGCAGCAAACTTAGTATGCTAAACCAAAATCTTAATAACAATAGGCATGTTTGGCTGGTGATTTTGAGATGTCTCTTAGGGCTTTAAAAGGAATGTCATAAATAGTCTGTTCACTTGGGCCAAATCGGCTGTTCAATCAAAAATTCACTTGGGAATTGGGTCTGGTGCCGTCACAAGACAGTGCAACTGAGGTTGAAAGTAATTCCTGTG
>DDEJ01000055.1:5412-7521 GCA_002336405.1 Rhodobacteraceae bacterium UBA1957 | reverse complement strand
GATGCGAGCATCGAAAAGGCAAAATTTAGTATGCCCGTAATCTCATAGAACCAAAGATTGGAATTACCGGCGGCAGAATAATCGCGATATCAGTCGTGGGGCCCTCACTACGCAGAAAATCGATGATTTTTGCGGCGTGGTTTCAGCCGCCTTCATATAGCCCAAGGCCGATGATCCTTAACACTGCAATAGCGAAGTAAACCCACAAGACGTATCGCTTCTGCTTGCGCACAAACCAAAGCATTGTGGCGATCATAAGTGTGATCAGCACGGCTTCGTTCCAGACCAAATGCATATTGGCACCGTCGTATTTCAGAACCAGAGCCGCGTGCAATTGGTGTGCGAATGTTGCCACGCCCGTTCGCAATGCCAAGCAACGAGAGCGTTTTGCTTATTTAGGCCATTCTGAAGTGATCTTTTGGTTTCTGGTCGTATATACGATAAAACAATAGGCTTGAGTGTCAAAAATACCGTTTCAGACGAGAACAGTGGTACGGGCTATTGTACGTAACCGTACAAATATCGTCTTAAACTCAAGTATAAGTATGGATCGCAGAGTAGCACGCAGCGATAACGTTCCGATTGAGGCCATGCGTTCGTTTCTTGTTTCTAACACGTGGGACGCGGTGAGCTTGCAAATAATATGTGCTTATGCAGAGATTTCACGTTCCAAGTTTTACACGCATGTCAGGGATAAAGATGTGGCCCTCCAAGATGGAAAGTGCGCCTAAATCGCTGGATGCGGATTAGATGCTCACAGAAACTTTAAGTGTTTTTCGGATCTTGCGATGCATATGACAGGGCACTTTTCGCTATTTTTTGGCAACAAAATCTGGGTATCAGGCGCCGCAATTCACGGTCAATTAAAGCGGTTTTCTGAGCTTGCTAAAGAGAAAATCGCACGTTCTAAAATATTTATGCAGATTTCTTCAGACCGCATCGGTTTCTTAAAGGGTGGTATTTTCTTCGTACTTGAGCAATGGAATAATGAGGGTTGTCAGACGGCAGTGCGTGACGTGATCGTAGCAAAAAACGCAAGTGTCGAGTAAAGAATGCAACCCTAAACAGCAGGCTTAGCTATAGGCAGCCGACGCTACGGCTAAGCGCATAATCTTGATGGTAAGTCTAGGCTCACTGTCAGCTTTTGACGTAATTAAATTATGATTTTCCTAGCGCTCAAAAACAAGTCTATTCAGGTGCGGGAGTATATTTGGAGTTTCTTTGGCCCCTGTGGCATCAGAGTACGCAGCGCTGGACCGTCATTCCTGAAAAAATCTGGCTGCAGTTTCGGGGTGATGACCCTCTGATTTATTAGGCTCTACGTCACCCCAATGCCGTGGTGATTGCCAGAATGAACAACGGCAGCGTCAGCATCGACAAAATGGTTTGCCAAGCGAGAATATCCGCATAGAGATTGGCGTCGCCGCCCATTTTCTTGGCCAGAATGTACCCGTTGGATGCGGCTGGACCCACGAGAATGATAATGCCAATCAACACTTCTGTTACCCCCAAACCAAATTTGGTTGCTACGGCCAAAAATATGATTGGCCCACTGGTCATTCGGAAAACCACACCAAACATCATGGCGGTTGATCGCTGAAACAGCCGTTCTGCATTTACGCCGGCGCCAATGGCTAAAATTCCGACACCAAGCGCGGCCCGCCCTACCAAATCGAGCGTTTGCAGCGCAAAGTCTGGCAGAGACAGCCCCGATAGATTAATTGCGATACCAATAGCACAGGCTTGCACCAAGGGGTTTTTCAAAACATGGTGCGCAACCGGGATGCTCTGCGCTTGCGGAGGTCCAAAAAATGCCAGAACCACAACATTTGCGATATTTATCAAAGGCACTAAAACAGCGATCAACAGAGCGACCAAAGCTATCCCCTGTGGGCCAACGAACAATTCAACGGCCGCTAAGGTGATGAAAACATTCCAGCGTGTCGTGGTTTGAAAAAGCGTGGTGAACACCGGGTTAGGCAGCCTCTCTGGCGTTTGCCACCACCGCAAACCCAGCACAATCGTTCCGGACACGCCTAGCGCCACAAACAAAGCGACCAACATCCATCCGAATTCCGACATAGAAAGCTCAGACACTGCAATCGATTT
>DDEJ01000055.1:2224-5015 GCA_002336405.1 Rhodobacteraceae bacterium UBA1957 | reverse complement strand
CAATATGCGCGCCGCCGCCATAAAATACCCGCACAGAGCGGTCAAAAAAATTGGAAGGATGGAAAAAGCTATCGCCAAGGGGTGTGCTGCCAAATTAGAAAAAAGGGTCTAAGCACGCCTTAAGACGTGGGTCGTTGCAGTTGCAGGTTATGGCATTTTCCAGATAGACGCTACAGCCCGTTTGAGGCAGCCTCAGGGTTGTCACCTAAAAGAATGGTACTTTGCTGCGTTAGCCTGAAGTGCTGGGCGTTGGCTCAGTCTTGGTTGTTTCAAAGGGGGAGCACCGTCTCAATCGCTTTGGTGACCATCCCGACCAGATGGTCAATCTCGGGGTCAGAAATAATAAACGGTGGGGCAAGCAAAATATGGTCGCCTCGCCGCCCATCCAGTGTTCCGCCCATCGGATAGCACAGCAGACCCAGATTAAAAGCCGCGGCCTTGATTTTCTTATGCACGGCCTGCGCGGGATCAAACGGCGCTTTGCTGGCGCGGTCTTTGACCAACTCAATGCCGCGAAACAAACCCCGCCCGCGCAGGTCACCAACATGTGGATGCGTGCTCAACGCCTCTTGTAACGCAGTTTGTAACTTGTCGCCTTGCATGGGCACCTGCGCCAGTAGATTGTCATCCAGCAGCGTTTCCATTACCGCCAGACTGCCAGCTGCCGCCATTGGATGACCCAAATAGGTATGCCCATGCTGGAAAAATCCACTGCCGTCGCGGATTGCATTGAAAATATCCCCTGAGCACAGCATCGCCCCAATCGGCTGATACCCCGCGCCCAAACCTTTGGCGATGGTGACGATATCGGGTGCAATGTCGTCCTGCTCACAAGCAAACAAGGTGCCGGTGCGTCCCATGCCGCACATCACTTCATCGAGGATCAGCAAGATACCGTATTGATTGCATATCTCGCGCAGACGTTTGAAATAGCCCGCAACAGGCGGCACGGCACCGGCGGTCGCTCCGACAACGGGTTCGGCTATAAAAGCCATCACGCTGTCGGGCCCAAGTCGGTTTATTTCTGTCTCAAGCTCGTTGGCCACGCGCTGACCATACTCAAAGGCGGTCTCATCCTCGGCGCGGTCACGATAGTCATAACATGGAGCGATGTGCGTTGTGTCGATCAGCAACGGGCTGAATTGTTTGCGGCGCCATGCGTTGCCGCCCGATGCGAGCGCCCCCAGAGTGTTGCCGTGATAGCTTTGCCTCCGTGCAATGATCCGGTGGCGCTGGGGCTGGCCGGTCTCGGTGAAGTACTGGCGCGCCAGTTTCAACGCTGCCTCAACTGCCTCAGAACCGCTTGACACCAAATAGACCCGCTCAATCCCGTCGGGTGCATGGGCGATCAGCTTGTTGGCCAGTTTTTCGGCCGGTTCCGAGGTGAAAAATGACGTATGTGCATAGGCCAGCTGATCCAATTGCGCGTGCAGTGCTGCGCGAACTTTGGCATGGCCATGCCCCAGACAGGACACGGCCGCGCCACCAGACCCGTCAAAATAACGCTTGCCATCACTATCGATTAAATAACATCCCTCACCTCGGGCAGCGGTTGGCAGAACGGCATTGCTGACGCGACCAAAGATATGACTGTTCATGATTTTATCCTAAAAGGCGGGGACAGTTTGACGGCGACGTTGCAGGCTGATGATAAGCCCTAGTAATAGCAGAGCGGGGCTAGAGAGAAGCCCTTTCGGTAAACGCACAGAATCGCTCTGCATCAGTGTTACTTTAATCAGAATATCACCATAAAAATCAAACTTCTGAAAGGGTTTGAAAAATGCCGTGCCAGGAAACGGTTCATCCAACTGCCCCAGCTACGGATTGATAAAGCTCAGCCCCACCGTCTTCAGGCGGGCCATCGCGCCTGCGTCGCCCGTTGGGTGAACCATCACGGTGCTTTGGTAATTCTGGTCGGGATTGTCGAAATCCGGGCCATCAATCACCAGACGCAATTTGGTGCCGCCCGGCACGCTGTCGGCTATAGCGCAACCTCTGCTCCGGGATAGCTGTCATAGGGGGGCGGAACCCGGTCGAGCCAATAGCTTGGCGGCAACAGCGTCAGAGCCACAGGTATCCGCGCAAGGCTTTCCCAAAGCCTGCCGCGGGAGATGAAATAGGCTTGGGTTGTGCCGGCAAACAGCATCATCGCGCCAGTGGCCAGGATAAAGATGATCACTGTTTTGGTGGCAGAGACATCGGTTAACAACAGTTCGGTGCAGAAAATAAACAGAAACGGCAACAGCGATGGGCGGATATCATAGGTAAAGCCGTGCATGCCGATGTTGATCAGACCGCAGCCTGAATCGCCGCGGTCGCGGAAGCTGCCGGACCCTGCGCTGTTTGGGCGCCGATCTCTACCGACGCGACCATTTTAGACGCTGAATAGGGATGATCTGTCATAATGGGCTTTCTTGAAAATGCAGGGCTTTTCTGATTGTTACTCCGAAAGAGCCACACATCTGCGCGCCTGAATGGCGCTTAGGATGTTTTGTTTCATCCAGTCACGTTCTTTGTAATATTTGACTGCGCCGGCATGTAAAGGCGCTGACAGACCCTCTTTGATCATCTGCACCTTTTCTAGGTTGGCAAATATGGGGTACAGCTTTTAAAATCTACAAAGTTGTTAAACACGCCTTTGACCACTGTATACAGCGCCTTTCAGAGACGTCAGCCGAGGTGATGAAGGTTTGCACCAGCCCTAAAAGTTGTGATGGTGTCATCTGGGCCTTTATGTATGCCACCGGTGGCGGTGCGGTAAAAGGCATTGTCTGCACTCAGCTTGTCGATC
>DDEJ01000055.1:0-1823 GCA_002336405.1 Rhodobacteraceae bacterium UBA1957 | reverse complement strand
TAGCATAGACCATTGCGTCGATCTTGCTGTCACACAGCGCCTTAGACTGTTCAGAGCCTTTGAACTCGGTTGCAAGCGCGAAATCGCTGTTGCTCATACCGAAGCCTTCCATGATAATTTCCATCGTGGCGCATGCATTCTGGTGATCACCGACTGCCATGCGGCACCGATTGCATTGCAATCATGGAAAACCATCATTCTGCCGCTGATCGGAACCTAGGTCCTGCCATCGCTAACTTTGGTCTTTTGGGTGGCTGAAATGATTTTGGCGGCAATGTCCTGCCAGTCTGAACAGGCCTCTGCCAACGTTGAAAAATTTGAAACCGCAATTTATGACTATGGCGGGTATTTATAAATTCTATGCGTTGGTGTTTGTCATACAGGCAATTGCCAGACCTGTCCCGGCTGCATTGCGGAAAACCTATCCTCAGTAAGGGCCTGTTTGGCAAGGGCGTCGGCAAGGGCGCGTTTGGGGGCCTCGACCGCTTCATCGGTCAACTGAAAAGTGCCCCAGTGATGGCCCAACCCATATCGGGCCTTGCATAATTGCAGTCCGACGACTGCTTCGGCGGGATTTTGGTGGGCTTCTTCCATGAACCAGCGTGGCTCATATGCGCCGATTGGTAAGATTGCCAAATCAAACCCGTCATGTTTGGCAGCCACTTTGCGGTAATTATCGCCGGTGCCAAATCCGGTATCTCCGATATGATAGATTTTGTGATGTGTGCTTTCGAGGACAAAAGCCGACCACAGTGCCATCCTGCGATCGTTTGTGCCGCGGGCCGACCAGTGCTGGCAGGGCTCAAAGTGAATTTTACACCCACTTTTGTGGGTAAAGACATCGCCCCAGTCGCCAGTTTGAACGTTTGCTGCTTGGATGTCTTTGTGAATAATCGTGTCGTTGCCCAGCGGGGTGTAAATCTGGGGATTGTCGCGCGCAATGAGCCTCGCAAGTGTCGCAATATCAAGGTGGTCATAATGATTGTGTGTTACCAGAACCACATCGATTTTAGGCAGCGCCTCAAACGCGACCCCAGGCGGATTATGACGCCACGGTCCGATATACTGTAGAGGGCTCACGCGCTTGGAATAGACTGGATCGGTTAGAATGTTTAAACCGTGCATTTGGATGAGCAGGCTCGCATGGCCGATCATAGTCACCCTGAGCGTTTTTGCCGGCAAAGAGGTCTCAGGCACGTTGGCGGAGTAGGGGCTGACAAAATGCTCGGGCCATTTTGCTCGGTTGCCAAACAACTTCCACTTCAAAAGATCAGACATCGGTGCTGTGACTTGGTCTTTACTATTGTAAAAATAGGTTCCGTCGAAATGATCGGTGGTGGGCCCGCTGTAATAGCGATTTTGGCTTAGCGTTTTGTTATTTCTACCGCATCCGTAAAGGGCAAGGCCAAGCGCGCCAAGCCCTGTCCATTTGAAAAAATTACGTCGGTGCATCGATGTGCCTCTGTGTTGTCGTGACTTGGTCAGACAGTTTCATTCATTTGAATGTGGTAGAATAGAGCAGCAAATACAACTGGTAACCAGTTGTTTAGAGTTAGATATTTTGCTTGCAGAAATCGAGAGAAGATTTATTATGCAAGTGTATAACAATCTTGTTGCAGTTCACGTATGCCCCAAATTTGCCGGAAACATTACCGCCAGACGCCGCACGATCGTCGGCAGGCATTGACCGATGCCACTTTGGATTTGCTCGCTAAAGGCGGGCCAGAGGCTGCAACTGTGCGGTTGATTGCGCAAAAAACCGCGGCCACGCAAGGACTGGTCCGGCACTATTTTTCCGCCAAAGACGATCTTGTTGCCACTGC
>DDEJ01000145.1 GCA_002336405.1 Rhodobacteraceae bacterium UBA1957 | reverse complement strand
GTTGTTGGACAAGCATCGTGACGAACTGGCGCTGGTGTTTGGGCGCACCAAGCACGGGTCGGAAAAACTGATGAAACTTCTGTCGGCAAAGGGTTTTGTCGCAGGGTCTATTCACGGCAATAAAAGCCAAGGCCAACGGGACAGGGCGATTGCAGCTTTCAAAGCGGGTGAGATCAAGGTCTTGGTGGCGACTGATGTTGCGGCAAGAGGGCTTGATATTCCCGCAGTGCGCCATGTCTATAACTATGACCTGCCCAATGTGCCAGAAAACTATGTGCACCGGATTGGTCGTACCGCGCGGGCTGGTGCTGATGGTGCGGCGATTGCCTTTTGCTCGCCCGAAGAGATGGACGAATTGAAGGCGATCCAAAAAGCTATGAAAACGTCTATTCCGGTGGCCTCTGGGCGCCCGTGGGAAGCATTGCCAACATCGGGGGCAAAGCCCAAGCAGCGCGGTGGCGGGCCACGGGGCGGCAAACCGTCGGGTGGTAAACCCTCAGGCGGTGGGCCGCGTCGGCGTAAAAACGGGCCTTCGCGCAGCAGATCGGCGTCGAAAGCGGCCTAGCAACAAAAGCTCTTAGCCTGCTGGTCTGAGCAACGTGCAAAGGAAGACCTCTCAAACATGGCGGTGCCAGCCCATAAAGACGAGTTGCGTGCCGCGATTGACCACAGTTTTGACGCTTTGATGTCAGAACTGCGCGCCGTGCCTCAATCGCAAGTGCGGCGCGCATCGCTGGACGGCCACGCAAAAGACAGCGTGATGAGCCTGAGCAATCTGGTTGCTTATCTGATTGGCTGGAACACGCTGGTGCTAAAGTGGTTGGCCTATTCAGACGCCGGGCGTGCAATTGATTTCCCCGAGACTGGCTATAAGTGGAGCCAGCTTGATCACCTTGCGCAGAAGTTCTATGCCGATTACGCAGATCTTGATTATCAAATTTTGCTATCGTCTTTGGACACTGCGAAAACTCAGATTGTGGAACAACTGACTGTGCGTAGTAACGCCCAACTGTATGGCGGGCCGTGGTATGGCAAACACACTTTGGGGCGGATGATCCAACTCAATACTGCCGCCCCTTATAAAAATGCTGCAGCGCGGGTGCGTCGCTGGCGCAAAACGCAAACAGGCTGATACCCGACCATCTGTCTCTTGCCGCGTGATGCATTTACAACAACTGCCCCTCCATCACCGCAACAGCACTGCCGGCAATTGTGACCGATCCGGCCTTGGCGTTGACCTCTATGCGACTGGGGCGGCCCATGTCGTCGCCTTGACGGATGACAAACTCTTGTGGCGCTGATGTGCATTTGACGAGCAAGGCGCCCAAGGTCGCAGCGGCGCTGCCAGTGGCGGCATCTTCGGGGATATTGTCTAACGGATCAAACATGCGCGCAAAAATAACCCCGTCACTGCGGGTATAGACATGCTGGGCAAACCGACCGGCTTGCGGATACTTTGTGGCAAAGCGCCGCAACGCCTCGATGTTGGGCTTGGCTGCCGAAAGCGTGGCGCGATCGCGGACTTCGGTTATCGTGAACTGGATACCTAACGTGGCGGTTGTCGGTGGATGGGTCTGCAAAACGATATCTGCCACGGTGAGGCCAAGCACCTGCGCCACATCCGCCACCTCGGGTTCGGCCAGCACCTTGAGCGGCACCTGAGTGCTAAATCGGGCACTGTGGTCGGTGGCATGACAGACGATGGGTCCAACCCCAAGCTCAAGGGTCATATCCGGCCCGTGGCCCTGCCGGGCCAGCGCGATCGCAGTGCCGATTGTTGGATGACCGGCAAAGGGCAGTTCTGACAAGGGCGAAAATATCCGAATTTTTGCGGTGTGGCTGGGATCGTCAGGCGGCAGAACGAAAGTCGTTTCCGAGAAATTAAACTCGCGGGCGATGCGCTGAAAGTCGCCCTCAGGCAGGCCCGAGGCATCGGGGATTATCGCCAACGGATTGCCGCCAAAACGGCTGTCTGTGAAAACGTCATAAACGAAATACTTTGTCATAATTTAACCTCAATAAAGGTTGTGGTTGTTTCCTATTAAACGGTGCAAGATCAGATTGTGCAAGCCTTGAGCCCGCAAAACTATTCAATGCCAGACGTTATGGCTGGGGCTTTTCAGGCCTGATCAACAGCGTCAGACCCCTGTGGTAGTAAAGTGACCTCAGGACCTGTATGGTCGTGCCAGTTATCGTGTTTATGACAGCCGTGTTAAACCCTTGACCTCACGCCAGAGCTGCTGTCCTGTGCGCTGATGCCACAAAAAGACAAAATAGATTTTTCCGGTGCGATCATGTTGGTGGGCTTTGCGCTTTTGCTGGCTTTCAATCAAGTTGTGATCAAGGTAACCAATGGTGGGTTTCAGCCAGTGTTTTCGGCTGGCATTAGATCTGGATTAGCGCTTTTTGTTCTACTCGGTTGGATGCGCCTGACCCGAAAGCCGATCACCTTGTCCCAACATGTGCTGCGCTCGGGGATCGGCATTGGGCTTTTGTTCGCACTCGAGTTCGTATTGTTGTTCATGGCGATTGACCTCACAACAGTGTCCCGCGTTGGCATTATTTTCTATACCATGCCCGTATGGCTGGCGCTGGTGGGACATTTTTATTTACCCGGTGGACGCCTGCAGGGCGCTTCGGTGCTGGGTTTGGTATTGGCGACGGCGGGCGTAATTTGGGCAATTGGCAACCGCTCAGAGGGTCAGCAGGCCTCTTGGGTTGGTGACCTAGCAGCTCTTGGGGCGGCTTGGTGCTGGGCTGGCATCGCGTTGACCGTCCGCACCAGCCGCCTGTCGCAAATTTTGCCAGAACAGCAACTATTGTGGCAGTTGGCTGTCTCTGCACCGGTACTTTTGCTGGTGTCTTTAGGCTTTGGGCCGGCATTGCGCGACCTGCAGATTATTCATGTTGCAGGATTGCTGTTTCAATCCACAGCAGTTGCCTGTTTTGGTTTTCTGTCATGGTTTTGGCTGCTCAAACAATATCCCACGTCAGGGGTCGCCTCGTTTAGTTTTCTGTCGCCGGTCTTTGCGGTTATCATGGGGTGGTTGTTTTTTGGTGAGCAGATCGGATCGGAAATCTATATCGCACTGGGTCTTGTTTGCTTGGGGTTGATCTTGATTAACAAAAAACCTGCGGGCCATCGGCCACCTGAGGCCCGCGGAGACGATTAATGCTATGGAGTTGGCGATTTTTCGCGCTTGTGTTTTGACGCTTGGAGTTTGCCTGCCTATAAGAAGTCTCAACTATAACAGAGGGCGATGTGCTCAGATTTATTTTCTCTGTATGTGGCGCGGTTTTCAGCGCGGTCACCTTGGCGGTCATGATGATGGCTTTGACCATTGGAGCCGTGTTCTGGATGTATGGGCGCGACCTGCCAAGCCATGCGTCCTTGGCGCAATACAAACCGGCCACGATCAGTCGAATTTATTCCACTGAAGGTAAAATCATTGATGAATTTGCCAAACAGCGGCGATTGTTCACTGCGTCTGACAAAATTCCAGACCTGATAAAACAGGCGTTTATTTCGGCGGAAGACAAGAATTTCTATACGCATAAGGGCTATGATGCACGCGGAATTCTGTCGGCGGCGGTTGATGCGGTGCGCTCAAAAGGGCGGAATGTGCGTGGTGCGTCTACAATCACACAACAAGTGATGAAAAACTTCCTGCTTTCGGGCGACCGACGCGCCGAGCGCAAGATCAAAGAGATCATTTTAGCGACGCGGCTCGAGAATACATTGAACAAAGAACGTATTTTGGAGCTTTACCTGAACGAGATTTTTCTGGGTCAGAATTCCTATGGGGTGACGGCTGCGGCGCAAACCTATTTTAACAAAACATTAGACGAATTGGTCCCGCATGAAGCGGCTTTTCTGGCTTCATTGCCGAAAGCGCCAAGCGATTTCCATCCGGTGCGGCGCAAAGAGCGGGTAACCAGCCGGCGTAATTTTGTGCTGAAAGAAATGTTTGAGAACGGCTATATTTCGCAAGCTGCCTATGAGACAGAACGCAGCCAGCCGCTGCGATCGGTGCAAAATGGCGATTTCCAAGGCTTCAAAGCCGCCCTGCCGCCGCGGGATTACTTCACCGATGAAATCCGGCGTCAATTGAGCCGAGATTTTGGTGAAGGAGAGTTCTTCTCGGGCGGATTTACGGTTAGGGCGACTATTGACCGCCAGATGCAGCAAGTGGCGGCCAAGGCCCTGCAACGCCAATTAGAGAAGTATGACCGCGCTGGTGGTATCTGGCGCGGTAGTGGCTTGACCATTGATCCCTCTGAGTTGAACGACGAGGCGACGTGGCGCGCGGCACTGGCGAAAATCCAAATAAGTCGGGATGTGTCTGTAACTCACAAATGGCGGCCTGCGGTTGTGTTGTCGGTGAGCAAGCAGAACGCACGTGTCGGCATCGAAGGCATCGAAGAGGATGAAGACGGTCATTGGATCGTTGCTAAAGACGTCTCTTGGGCGGGCAAAAAACGTAAAAATGGCAATGTTGGGCCTGTGGCAAAATCGGCAGGTGATCTTCTCAGTGTCGGTGATGTGGTGCTGGTGCGTAAGATGACCCGCGATGCCGACGGCAGTTTTTTGCGCTGGAGTTTGCGGCAAATTCCCGAAATCCAAGGTGCTTTTGTGGCGATGGATGTGAACAACGGTCGGGTGATCGCGATGCAGGGTGGGTTTAGTTATCAGCATTCTGTGTTCAACCGCGCCACTCAGGCCAAGCGGCAGCCGGGGTCTAACTTCAAACCCTTTGTCTATGCCGCTGCACTGGACAGCGGCTATTCCCCTGCCACGATTGTGATCGATGCGCCAATCGAAGTGAACACACCTCAAGGGGTCTGGTCACCGAAAAATTCATCGACCAAATTTTATGGTGCAACGCCGCTGCGAACTGGCATTGAGCAGTCACGCAACTTGATGACGGTTCGTTTGGCGCGTGAAATGGGGCTGGATCTGATCGCGAATTATGCCGAGAAATTTGGTGTCTATGATCATATGGACCGGTTTCTTGCCAATGCCTTGGGGGCACAGGAAACCACGCTTTACCGAGTGGTGTCTGCCTACGCAATGTTTGCAAATGGCGGAGAGCGGGTGCAGCCGACGTTAATTGACCGGGTGCAGGACCGGTATGGCACCACAGTTTACCGGCATGACCAGCGACGGTGCATTGACTGTGGTGATGCCCGTCTTGGTGAAATGTTGGGTCCGCAGATCGTGTCGGACCGGGAAAGGGTGATGGATGCAATTACTGCCTATCAGCTGACCTCGATGATGGAAGGCACTGTTACGCGGGGTACCGCGCAGGGGGTGATTGACCTACCGGTGCCTGTGGCGGGAAAAACTGGCACCACCAACGATGCGCGTGATGTTTGGTTTACGGGCTTTACCTCGAACATCGTCGCCGGTTGTTATATCGGATATGACCAGCCTCGGTCTTTGGCTAAGGGATCTTACGGTGGCAGCATGTGTGGACCCGTGTTTCAGGCCTTTATGAGTGAGGCGATTGAGGAGTTTGGTGGTGGCGATTTCAAGGTGCCAGAAGGTGGTACCTTTATTAATATTGACCGTTTTAACGGCGCCCGTCTGGCCGATGATGCTGAGGGGGATAATGTGGTTGCGGAATTTTTCCGCGATGGAGATGATCCAATTTTTGGCGTGGCCTTTGATGGCGGGTTTGCCATGGGCGGCGATTTTGAATTGGGCGCAATTGATGAAGGCTTGGGGTTGTTGACCGATGAAAACGATCCGGAGGCGCCGCCAAGCGCTGCGCCAAAGGTCTCTGTTGCCCAAGATGATCCCGAGGATACGCTGGGTTCCGATCCTGAAACTGAGCTTGAACTGCGGCTTGAGCCAAAGGCCAGTTTTGGCTCAATGAGCTCGGGCGGGCTGTACTGACCTTGTCGAGACCGCGCCGCTGGTCTATCACCGCGGCATGACATTTGAACGATCAAGGACCATCTGATGCGCGCGGATCTGCAAAATACTATTGCTGAGATTGAAAAATCTTTGCTTCTGCTGGGCCAGCGAATGGATTGGGACACTGCCGAACACCGGCTCGAAGAGTTTAACGCCCGTGTCGAGGATCCTGATCTGTGGAATGACGCTGCAAAAGCCCAAAAATTAATGCGCGAGCGGCAGGTTTTGGTTGATGCGATGGCAACGCATAAATCCATCAAGCAAGACCTTTCTGACACGGTTGAACTGATTGAATTGGGTGAGATGGAAGGCGATGATGAGGTTGTCGCTGAAGCCGAAGAAAGCCTGATGGCACTGGCTTTGACAGCCGCTGAAAAAGAACTTGAGGCCTTGCTTAACGGCGAGGCGGACAGCAATGACACGTTTCTTGAAATCCATTCCGGTGCCGGGGGCACCGAGAGCTGTGACTGGGCCTCGATGCTGGCGCGGATGTACGTGCGCTGGGCCGAAAAGCGCGGCTATAATGTAGATATGCAATCCGAGACCCCGGGCGAAGAGGCGGGGACCAAGTCCGTGACTTATAAAATTAGTGGTTTGAATGCATATGGCTGGCTGAAATCAGAAAGTGGCGTGCATCGGTTGGTGCGTATCTCGCCGTTTGACAGCGCCGCCAAGCGCCACACTTCGTTCTGCTCGGTTTGGATATATCCGGTGGTTGACGACAATATCGAGGTCGAGGTCAACCCCGCTGATATCCGGATTGATACCTACCGGTCTTCCGGAGCTGGAGGGCAGCACGTCAATACCACTGATTCTGCCGTGCGCATTACCCACCATCCAACCGGTATCGTAGTCACAAGTTCGGAAAAATCCCAACACCAAAACCGTGATATCGCCATGAAAGCGCTGAAATCACGGCTTTACCAAATGGAGCTGGACCGGCGCAACGCTGCCATCAATGAGGCCCATGAAAGCAAGGGTGATGCCGGCTGGGGCAATCAGATCCGATCATATGTGCTGCAGCCTTACCAGATGGTCAAAGACCTGCGCACTGGACATGAAACTTCGGACACCAAAGGTGTCTTGGACGGTGATCTGGATGCGTTTATGGCGGCGACACTGGCCCAAGACGTTTCGGGGAAATCCCGCGCTGAGGCCAGAGCGGAAGACTAATAGGCGGGTGCGGCTCGGTGTGTCTTTCGGGGCTGGATTTTTAACTTTTACCGAGCCTTGAGCTGAACTATCCGCATCGCTCTTTGTGCCGCACCCGAAATTTTGCTGGCACGGGGCGATTGCAATGCCACTAAGGCCCTTGCTTAAAGGTTTCTCCAACGCTGCTATCTGCTGTCAGATGATGGGCTTTTGACGGTTTGCTTACACAGATAGCAATGCCTGCATATTCAAAATTTGGTAGCGTTGTTTTAGCCAAGACAGGCGCATCACCGTTAGTGTGAAAAAAGTAAGCAGGATCAGACAGTGGTCCGCCCAGCGAGCTCCTAATCTGGCTTAATCTAAATCCGTCATGTCAAGTTGTAGCTCGGCAAATAGGTTGGCAATTTGCGCCCCATGGATATCACGATCAAATCGGCTGCCCTGCACGTGATGTCTTGGAAAGCTGATTTTAATCACCGCTAAGTCTTCAATATCAAATCGCTTTACCGCTGCAGCCTGTAGGGCTAGAAGTTGTGCGATCCGTTCCGTCTTCAGGGCGCTACAGACCTGATTAAAAGTATGTGGATTGCCGCAAAAAATATCGACTGTAATCCAAAATGGCCCAGCATTTTTGGATCGGATTTTCTTTACAAATTGCCCAAGCTTACCCAAAGCAGATCTCCGATATGTTCAACCGGAACGCTGCCATGGGACTTTCCAATTCAAGTACATGGTTTAAGGCAAACTCATGTAAAATACCGCGCTCGCTATGGGCTGGCGAATAAGGAAAGGCAAAAGTCGGTAAATCTTCACTTGCACTCAGTGGGTGGTGCAGCAGATAGGGATTGATGATTTTTGAGATATCCGTAGCAGTTTCTTGATTTTTTGCAGTGATCATCACCAGCACACCAATTTCATGTGCATCTGCGCTGGCTGACGTTTCAAGGTCGCCCAAGGCGGCATTTAAACCAATTAGTCGACATTCAAGGCTATAATCCTGCGGCAATAGCAGCATCGAACTTTGAATTTTTTGATGACAAAAAGAAACCAAGCTTTCGGCCCAATGGGCTGCTTTTTCAACATACCGGCCATCACGCAAGATCGCCATCATGCTGGTTTGATACCCACCAATCGTAGTAGCTTCGAGTTTTACGCAATAGTGCTCTGTGGGATGCCATATAGCGCCTTCCACGCGCACGCGCCCGCGTGGGAGGGCTTGGTAGCGCGCGGCGGTCACATCTAAATGCCCTCCAGGTTCATAAAGAATAAATGGATCGACATTTTCATACAGCATATGTGCAGATACCGAATGCGGGGTACAACTTGCCTCTTTAGCCATGGCTTCAATTGTGAACCCAGTTTCATCAAAATCCACCAACACCACCCCAGTTCCCGGATGCGTAGAGCAAAATGCCCCGCATTCAGCAACTTTCGCGCCATGCCAGGCCGCTCCATTATGCGCCCCGCGTTTTAGTGGCAGCGCCGCAATCGTTGCCGTATCGGTGGTCCGCCCTGCCAGTATAATATCAGCCCCACTGTCCAGAGCCGCGCCAATCTGTTCAGCGCCCGCCAGCGCCACAGCATGCGACATGGATGTAAAGCTAGCTGCAGTCAGATCTGGTGCCGCGGGCAATGCGGTGATCCGCCCGGTATCAAAAGCAATTTTTAAATTCGAAAGGTCCTGCTCAGAATAAAGCCTCGCGATTATGAGTGATTGGCCCAGCTCTTCAGCCAACTCACAAGTAATCTCATACATCCAATCTACAGTTGCATCTGCCCCGCATGTACCACATGAACCGATGATCAAAGGGACACTGGCTTGTTGACGGGCCAACATCAACCGGCGCCAGTCGGCCTTTGAGGTCGATCTGGCATATTTAGATGTGGCTGTTCCCAAATAAAAAGGTCCGCTGTCGGTTGAGCCCCCATCAACACAAATGGCATCGGGCGCGCGCTTTATACCGGCCTCAAGCGCCGCCTGATCAAACCCCATTCCCAAAACGCCTGTAGGCACAAGGATGCGCGTTTGCATTACTTTTCCTCTTTGATTGGTTTGGGGATTGTTAAATAACTGCGCAGAAAAATCGGTGCAATGAACCCGATCAATGCCGCCGCCCAAAGCCCAAGCGATATCGGGGTTGCAAACAGATAAGTCCAATCGCCGTCAGACAGTACCATGGCGCGGCGCAAGCTGACCTCCATATGGCCCCCTAGCAGGATACCTAAGATCACTGGCACTGTGGGAATGGATAATTTGCGCAATGCGTAGCCCAGAACGCCAAAGCCGATCATCAGCAGCAGATCAAAATATGAACCCGACAGCGAAAAAATACCCACAAAAGAAATCATAGTCACCCCGGGGAGCAAAATCGCAGCAGGCACTTGTAGCAACCGGCTAAACACTTTTACCAAAGGGATGTTCAAAATTAGCAGCACAAAATTCGCAATCAATAGTGAGGCAATCAATCCCCAAACTACTTCTGGCCGTTCGGTAAAGAGCAAGGGTCCGGGGGTAATGTTCAATGTCATCAGCAGCGCCAAGAGTACCGCTGTGGTCCCTGATCCCGGCACACCGAGTGTTAGCATGGGAACTAAAGCTCCGCCTGCCGCCGCATTGTTGCCAGCTTCCGGCGCGGCGACGCCACGCGGATTGCCCGTGCCAAAACTGTCTTTATCCTTGGATACGGATTTTTCGACCATATAGGCTAAAAAACTACCCAAGGATGCCCCGGCGCCTGGCAACAACCCGGCTATAAACCCAATGGCTGAGCTGCGCAGCATCGTCCATTTTGAGTTAACAATATCTTTCACCGGAATAGTGATTTTTTCCAGTTTAATACCGATTGCAGAATCTTTGCCATGGCTTTCGATGAAAATAAAGACTTCAGATACCGCGAATAAACCCACGATCGCCACCAAAAAATCTATCCCGTCAAAAAGGTGCAAACTACCTCCGGTAAAGCGTGTCAAACCGGTCGAATTATCAACCCCAATCATTGCAATACCTAACCCGAGACACACGGCAATCGCGGCTTTGGATTGATTTTTTGATCCCAAGCCACCCAGCGTGCAAAAAGCCAATAAATAAAGTGCAAAATACTCCGCAGGTCCAAATAAAAACGCCACCCGCGCCAGCAGTGGAGCCAAAAGCATCAAGCCTATGGTAGCCAGAAATGCCCCGACAAAAGAGGCAACACCTGACAATACCAACGCATCCCCTGCACGACCTTTTTTGGCCATCGGGTAGCCATCCAGCGTGGTCATCATCGCGGGCTCATCGCCGGGTATGTTCAGCAAAATTGATGATATTCGCCCCCCATACATCGCGCCATAATACACGCTGGTCATCAGGACCAACGCTTGCGTGGCATCTAAATCAAAAGAAAAGGACAAGGGGATCAAAATCGCCACGCCATTAGCGGGACCAAGACCCGGCAAAGCACCTATTATAGTTCCTAAAACACAACCAATAACTGCTAAAGATAGAGTTGTCGGGCTTAAAGCGACGGAAAAGCCCAGCGCAAGATTTGCAAAAAGATCCATGTCTTTATCCCATCATCCAGCGTGGCAAGGCGAATAAGCTAAGCCCCAAACCAAATTTAAAAATAACAAAAAGACCACCCGAAAGACCAATGCCGATTTTTGCTGCATTGCTGAATTTGGGATCAATTTGATAAGAGACGGCCCCCGCCGCCAGCGCCGTTGGTAGCAAAAACCCAAGCGGTTTTAAACCATAGGCGTATATCACTAGAATAAGGGTAGCGATGGCAATGCGCCCCAAAACGGCAAAGGCTGGCCAATTTGGTTCGGCATCGGGTTTAATGATCATCAATATAGCGGCTACCATTGCCACTCCTGCAACCACCATCGGGAAAGCTTTTGGCCCCAGAGGATCTGCAAAAAATGGCTGTTCTAACTGACTGGCGCTTGCGAAAAATGCAAGCGCCAGTACAGCAACGACAAACCCGGTTATCCGGTCTGACATTATTTCATAACACCCAGTTCAACGGACATGGCGCGCACTTCATCGATCACACCATCTACATAGGATTGGAAATTCGAACCAACTTTGTTGAAAGGAGCAAGTCCATTAGCCATCATAGCTTCTTTCCACTCGGCTGAGGCTCCTACTTTACGCAGGGCCTCTGTCCAAGCCTTGTAAGACGTTTCCGAAGCACCTTTTGGTGTGTATAAGCCACGCCAGTTTACGGCAACAACGTCAATACCTTGCTCTTTGGCAGTCGGGATATCTTCAAAGCCGGGGATCCGCTCATCGGTGAAAGAGGCCAACACCCGCACATCACCAGATTTGATAAAACCAACCACGCCAGAAATGTCACCGGTCATCGCGGCCGTAAAGCCACCAATTGTCTGCGTGATCGCATCTGCATCCCCATCAACACCGATATATTTAATTTTTCGAATGTCGGTAAAACCCTTGCGCTTTAGCGCCATCAGAACTTTTAAATGGTCATATCCACCTGCCGCAGAACCGCCTGCAAAAGCATGCTTTGATGGATCTTTTATCACCGCATCTAATAGTTCATTCAGGTTTTGATAAGGTGAATCCTTGCCCACAACAATCACACCGGGATCCGCGCCAATAGCGCCCAAGAACCGCACTTGATCTGCGGTCATTCCTGAATACGCATTTTGTGCCAAGCGCGTTGCGGTGGCCGTTGAAGCGGCGACGATCAAATCGGCATCTTCGTTGCGCTCGTTCACCACATGCGTGTAAGCTAAGCCTCCGCCACCGCCAGCCATGTTGGTGACTTGAATGGCCCCATCAACCGCACCAATATCATTCATAATTTTTGTAATGCTGCGGCAGGTAAAATCCCAACCTCCGCCCGGATTCGCCGGCGCGATACATTCGGCTGCAAACGATTGTCCTGCTAGGCCAACCGTCAGTATGGCCGCGGTGGCCATTTTTGAAATCATCTTCAAGTTATTTCCTCCCAAAAACTTAACCGATTAAGTTTGATAAATCGGTTTACATAGTAACATCTAGCCGATGAACCTGACATAAACCTGACACAGTCGAAATAAAATGAAAGCTCTGGTTTCTAAGAGGATTTAAACGTCGAAAAATTTCCTGATCGATCACCTTGCTTCTGCCATTAATACGGGCCAACGCCCAAGATTTGAAATTGTCATATTCGCCTTGCATTTGACATGTGCACGGTTTCGCGGCCATGAGGGGTAAATAACAAAGTAAGCTGACACCAAACTGTCACGCCACCTAAGCGGGGCCTAACGCACATGCGGTTTCTTCTGGTAGAAGACAATGAACAACTGGCCAAAGCAATCTGTGATCGGTTGTCTCTGGATAGTCATATCGTCGATCATGCAGGCAATTTATCCCTCGCGTCTGAGCATGTGGCGGCAACGACTTACGACCTGATATTGCTTGATATTATGCTGCCGGACGGGGATGGTCGACGGTTTTTGCGACGCTATCGTGCCGGTGCGGGAAAAACACCTGTGATTGTTTTAACCGCGCGTTCTGAGGTGTCTGATAGGGTTGGTGTTTTAGACTTGGGGGCAGATGATTATATCACCAAACCGTTTGATTTTTCTGAATTAGAGGCCCGATGCCGAGCTGTTTTGCGACGTCAGGGCGGGGGGGCAAGCAATTGTAAGCGATTCGGAAATGTGGACTTTGACGCCTTAGCGGGCACCGTCACGTTGAACGGCACAGCCACGGCCCTGCGCAATAAAGAACTGCGCTTGCTTGAGGTATTCTTTAACGCCCCAGAGCAGATTTTCTCAAAGTCTAAGTTGGTGGACCGGCTGTTTTCCTACGACGAAGACGTGTCGGAAAATGCGATCGAAGTCTATGTGGCTAGGTTGCGCAAGCACATCGAAGGCAGCAACGTGCGGATCATAACAGTGCGAGGGTTGGGTTACCGGCTAAGCCTCGCATGAGTGCCGAGCTTAAGGCCACGGGATCAATTCGTCGACGGCTTTCCCTACAATTGCTGAGCAATGCTGCTCTTTTGACGCTTCTGTTGGTGTTTATAGTCCGAAGTTTTGCCCAACAGCTGGCCGAGCAGTCGCAAGATAACATCTTGATGGCCTCGGTGACGTCGATATTAGATGCCTCGGCAATTCAGCAAGGCGAACTTATTGTTGATATCCCCTATTCAGCGTTTTCCATGCTGAGCAACCTTAGTGATGACCGTGTTTTTTACCGTATTGATAAAAATAGTGTCTTTCTGACCGGATATGATGATCTGCCGAACCCGGCGTCAGTCAAAAATACCGGCAGTCCGATATTCAGTACTGAGATATATCAAGATCGGGAAATCCGTATGGTGACCGCCTCAAGGCGGTTGGCTTTGGAGAACCAGCCGGTGGAGTTGCGGGTCTCGGTGGCGCAAACCCGCAATGGTCAGGATCAGACACTGGAAGAAATCTCGCGTATGGCAATGTTGTTTGGAGGTGGTTTTTTTGCTATTTCGGCAGTACTTGCTTTGTTTTCAGCGCAATCCACGGTTGGGCCGCTGAGGCGGTTGGCAAGCGCGGTGTCACGGCGGGGGCCAAGGGATTTGCGTCCAGTCACCGACAGAGTTCCCGCTGAAATGGTGCCACTGGTGAAATCACTTAACCAGTTTATTGAACGACTGAAAATATCGTTGACCCGATCTGAGGATTTTATCGCAGAAGCCGCACACCGTGTGCGTACACCACTGGCCACGGTTCGGGCGCAAGCAGAAATTACCCTGCGCCGGGTCGAAAAAGATGAAAACCGCGCCTCACTGAAAGAAATGATCCGGGCGATTGATGACAGTTCGCGGGCAGCGGGGCAGCTTTTGGATCATGCGATGGTTACTTTTCGCACTGATCATCTTGAACAGAGCCAGATTGATTTGGCTGCTTTGGTTGGCGAGACCGTTGACCGGCTTAAAGCCGTGGCTGAATTGAAAGATATTGACCTCACATACAATGAAAATGACCCTGCGAAAATTTCGGGTGATGCCATCCTAATCCAGAACGCAGTGCGCAATTTGTTGGACAATGCGATTAAATACTCTCCTATGGACAGCCGGGTTTCAGTGGAATTGGTTCGTCAGACACCTTGGGTGATCTTGTCGTTTCATGATCAGGGGCTTGGGTTCCCGCAAACTGGCGCCGCGGGGCTGACCAAGCGGTTTGCTCGTGGTAGTAATGTTGCCGGGATCGTTGGGTCCGGCCTTGGCCTGACCATCGCAGACGAGGTGGCGCGTGCCCATGGCGGTGATCTTAAAATTGCAAACAATGCAGATGGAGTTGGCGCATGCGTCTCAATATCGTTTCCCTTGTCCTAGCAGCCGCTGCTGTTTGTGTGGCCCCATTGGCCCATAGCTTCGAGATTGAGCATCGGCAAAACTTTGCGAGCAAGGCCGCACAGCCCGTAACACTGCGCATTTTATCGACGGCGGATATTGACCTTTTTGCGCCTTTAATCCTGAGTTTCCAGGCTGAAAACCCCAAGGTTGCGGTGACCTACCATGCGGTCAGCTCAACCGAATTAATGCGGGCGTTGCAGGACGAGCAAGCCCCATATGATATTGCTGTATCCAGTGCGATGGATCTGCAGACCAAACTGGCCAATGATGGCTTTGCGCTGGCGCATCGATCGACTGAAACCAACTTGTTACCTGAGTGGGGTAAATGGCGCGATCATGTATTTGCCTTTACGCAAGAGCCAGCAGCAATAGTGCTTTCGGCCAAGGCCTTTGCCAATCTGCCGGTGCCACAGACCCGACAGGATCTAATTTCGGTATTACGTGATCACCCAGACCTGTTTCGGGGGCGGGTCGGCACATATGATGTGCGCAGCAGTGGCTTGGGGTATCTCTTTGCCACTCAGGATGCCCGTACTTCGGAAACCTTCTGGCGCCTCGCTGAGGTGATGGGGCATCTTGATATTCAGCTCTATTGTTGTTCTGGCGCGATGATTGACGATGTGAGCAGCGGCAAAATTGCAGTGGCCTATAACGTATTGGGCAGCTACGCCATGGCGCGCCGGGATGCAAAAGCGAATATCCATATTATTACACCCCAAGACTTCACCACGGTAATGCTGCGCACCGCTCTGATCCCGACGACGGCGCAAAGGCCGGCCCTTGCGGGTCAATTCATCGATCATTTGATCCGTGCGGCATGGTTGGATGAGACCACAGACAACTATCCCTTTCCTGACATAAACCGCGATCCGCTGGCGTCCAATACATCGTTGCGGCCAATCCGGATGGGACCAGGCTTACTGGTGTATCTGGATAAACTGAAAAAACGTCAATTTTTGAACGAGTGGGAAAATGCGATCCTGCAGCCCTAGGCCGTTAGGCTCTGAGACACAATCGCGACCCAAGACCCAGAGTGCGGCGCCGTAGTTCTGGTGTTTTAAAAAACCGGACTGCACGGAAACACCTGGAATTTTTGCTTTGGAAATGTTTCTTAATGTGCCACGCACCCGTTAGGAATGTCTGGCATTGTTTGTCGGTTACGTTGTTTTTAAGTTTGGATTAGGCAAGGTGGTCGATATAATATGGCCACGCTGTGCAGAGGTGGTCTTAGGATTTCGGACTATTTGTTAAGGTAAATCTACTGATTAGAAAGACGGACTGGTCTTGTCCCAGTTTGGTTTTGGGTCTTTTTCGAGCAATGTTTGCTATGAAG
>DDEJ01000122.1:2019-6231 GCA_002336405.1 Rhodobacteraceae bacterium UBA1957 | reverse complement strand
CGGAGCTCTAACTTTCAGCGGGTCGGTTTTCGCAGATTTTCACTCTCGGCGCATGGGCTGCAATCCCCTAGTAATTTCTTGTCGTCTAAGTGTGGGTATGGGGGTGGATACCCCTAAGGTAACAGAGCACACTAATCTTGGCCCCTCCCTTCCAGCGGTTGGATAGACCAAAAAGCGTTACTTTAGGTTTCTAGCGATCTAGTTGACGGTCCAGACAGCCCGTCAAAAACGCCTCCAAGAAACGGTTCAAACTTGCGCCATTGGCTCGAACTGCCAGTGTATACTTCTTTTCGAACTTGTTGCTGGGATGCTGTATGGACGCCGCGTTTATTCTTATGGGGAGATAGACATACACTTTCCCAATCTAACCCAATGTGATCAATTAGTTTTATCGTCTCATCTTCTTGTTTCACAGTCAGTTGATCGTAATCAAGTTGATAGATGCGATCGCCATAATGGGCATACCAAAACGTCATTAAATCATCATACATACGATAATATTTGACTAAATCTTCAAGATCGCACGAGTATGCTAGCTCGCGGGATGCAAAATAATGCTGGTAATTTGACCAACAAATGGCGGCAGGGTCTCTTTTTATATGTATAATTTTTGCTTCTGGTAGAGAGCGACAGATTTGGTCAATATGTAAAAAATTATGCGGCATTTTATCGGTTACGAACCCATTGCCAAGGGACAGTTGCCCCAGTTTTTTGAGGTAGATGTCTCGGAAAACCTGACTGTTCGAGCCATGCAACTCATCGGCAAGTCGTCGGACAAATTCCAATTCTCCCGCGCCGGTAACCTGTGAGTGACTTGAGATGATTTGTTCGACAAGGGTTGTGCCCGATCGTGGCATCCCCAGAATAAAAATTGGCGTGACCTCACAGGTCCCATCTAAACTATCCGGGACCCCGTTCAAGTTTAATGGCTGCCTGTTTTTTATCTCTGCAAATAGCTTTTCGTCTTTTGAAATATCATATGATAATAGTTTCTTTCGCAGTGCGTTGCCTTCTTTGAGGTAGATGAATGACCTTTTTAGGTTTTTTAAATCTCTGTGAGCTTTCGCGAGGGCAAAGCACAGATGGCAACGTTGTTCGTCGCTTGTCAACTCACTTTCATACAGCGCATCCATGTCGGCGATTTGAGTGTCGTTTGGGGCATAGGTCTTGGCCAAGCTTAGGTTCCTATGCGCCTCAGCATAGTCCGGTTTGATCTTTAGGGCGTTGCAATAGCTTTGTATTGCGGCGTCTAAATCGCCCTTTCCCTTTAGCGCGAGGCCCATATTGCAATGTGCCTCCGCATAGCCGGGCTTTATCTTGAGACTATTTTTATAATTTTCTATCGCGGCGTTCCAAGCGCCTTTATCCTTAAGCGCATTCCCGAGGTTATTGTATGCATCGCTATGTGTTGGCTGAATTTCTAGTGTCCGCTGATAACAGGTTATAGCCTCATCCAAATCACCATTTTCTTGCAGGGCGACGCCCAGATTATAATGCGCCTCAGTATAATCTGGCTTGATTTCTAAAACATTTTTAAAACAATCAATTGCATTACTTAGCGTACCTTTACTTTTTAAAGCATTGCCCATGTTATTATAGGATGCAAAATGGTCCGGTTTTATTTTTATAGCTCTTTGGAAACTGGATATAGCGGCATCTATTTTGCCGATAGTTTGTAGGGAAATTCCCAAATTATAATGCGATTCAGCATAGTCTGGTTTGGCGTTGATCGCTTGTTGGAAGTTCCAAATTGCCGCTTCTGAATTTTGGAGGCTGGCATTTGCCATGCCCAATATATTATAAATCAGCACTGAATTTGGATATTGACGGGCTAAATTTTCGGCATTCGCGAACAGGTCTTGAAACTGCCGGTTATGATAGAGACGTAATAAAGCCTGAATCTGGTCTTGTGGCGGCTCAAAAGACGGTGATTTATGCGCAGTCACACCCGAGTTAACCCTCTGATACCCCTCAATAGCTTTTTTGTTTTTGGGAAATTTCAATAGTATTGCCTTGTAAAGCGTTTCCGCCTCGGCAAATTCACCCGCTTTAAGATGGCTCTGGGCCTTGCGCAGGTTTTTCTCAACTGAGAGCGACATATTTTTCCGTTCATTCAAAGTTTGTTTTTGCCGGTATTTTGATCATAAGAAATAACGCTGTGGTCATCCAGTGGAAATAAAACTCTTTCCTCAGCCCGCCTATGAATGCCGCATCGAGGCGTCTGGTTTGCAGGTGGCCAACACGGTTTTTAGGCTGCGGCAGGTACGGTAAATTCAGCGCGTGTCAGGGGGCGCCGTCTTAAGTGGCTCAACTTATCAAAAGCTAGATTTTTTGCGCTATTATCGTCAGATTATTGGCTGGCATTTCGACCCGGTCCATGGGCGTCAGACCTGCGGCTCTGAGCTTGTTGAGTACTATCGTGTCATCCTTGTATCCCATGTCCGGATCAGCCTCACGCAGGCTTTCATGAAACGCTCGATCCCCAGCGCTGGTCAATACGCCGCTGCGCATAAACGGCCCATAAAGGATTACAATCCCGCCTGGTGCCAACGCTTTGGCACTCTCGCTTATCAGCACCTGCGTCGCAGTATCGCCGATCAGGTGCAGAAGGTTTACCAGCAAAATAACGTCTTGGCTTGCATGTTCCTCAGCCCATCCGGCTTTGGTGGCATCTAATTGGCAGGCAGGGCGCAGATTTGGCAGCAGAGCATCAGCCGCCCAAGCCGCAATACTGGTCAACCGTGCTGGGTCAACGTCACTGGGTTGCCAGCTCAGCCCGGGCAGGGCGGTTGCCAGCTGGACGATATGCTGGCCGGTGCCGCTGGCAATTTCCAGTGCGCGGCCTTTCGAGGGGGCGACATCCCGCAGCATTTGCACGATCGCCGGAGCGTTGCGGGCGGCCGCTGATGCGGTAAGCCGGCCGTGACCATCGGTGCTTGCAACCCTCGCAGCGGGGGGCAATGTGCCGCGCTGGTTCATGAGAATCTGTCAGGGGACAGGGCGTCTCGGGTCTGAGTTGTCAGCTCTGAGGGGCGCCCAGCGATCAGGTCGGTGGTCAGTTGGCTGGCTGCCACACAGGTTTGAAACCCGTAACCGCCTTGTCCGACCAGCCAGAAAAAAGCTGGTTGCTGTGGGGCGCGGCCGATCACCAGCGCACGGTCGGGGGCAAAACTGCGTAAACCCGCCCAATTTGCAGTGATCCGCGCAACAGGGGCTGTTACCATCTGTTCATAGCGTGCTAGCCCTTCTGCCAAAATCATGTCATCGGCCCAGGCGTCATGGGGATGGGTGGCGTGTTCTTCACACGGCGAGACGATCAACTGGCCCGCGTCAGGCTTGGCATACCAAGCCTCACCCACCTCATCCATAAATGGCCAGCGGCTGACATCGTGTCCCGCAGGGGCAGGGATACGTGCCATTGAGCGGCGATAGGGGGTGACACCCAGCGGATCAAGACCTGCCATCTGTGCCAGTGGGTCCGCCCAGGCACCTGCGGCGTTGACCAGTATCGAGGCGCTAAAGACGCCGATAGATGTTGTGATCGTCCAGCGCTTATTGCCATATGATAGGGCGGTGACTTGAGACTTAGTGTTTATCTCGGCGCCGTTTTTCAAGGCCTCGCGGCGGAAATTCTGCAGCAAAAGATCGGTATCAATGTCGTAAATATCTTCGCGAAACCCTGCATATTGCACAGTTTCCGGATCGAGGATGGGAATTTTATGTCGCGCCTCATTCACAGATATCGCGCTTAGTCCAAATTCGCGATGCTCGCGCTCAAAGAGGTCTTTATCGCCAGCCTTAGCTACCAAAAGCATTCCGCGCGCACTGAGAACACCCCCGTTTTCATTGCGCAGATATGCGGCACTGGCGCTGTTGAGACTGCGGACAACGGGGTTGCCGTAATCTTCTACAAAGGCGGCAGCTGATCGGCCTGAGGCGTGATAACCAAGCCTGTCCTCGCCTTCAAGCAGTGTTACCGAGGCATGATGTGACAAGCGCGCTGCGGCTGAGATGCCGGCGATACCGCCGCCGATGATGGCGATATCTGTCATTGGATTGTTCCAAGTGCCCGAACGCGGCAAAAAACAGCTATTTTGGACATCCTAAGACCCTCGTTTGGCGATGGAAAAAGGCTCTGGAAACCAGAGCCTTTTCTGTACTGCGTTACAAGCCTCAAAAAAAGCTTGTGTGCCCGATTGGTTCGGCCCGATT
>DDEJ01000122.1:0-1677 GCA_002336405.1 Rhodobacteraceae bacterium UBA1957 | reverse complement strand
GTTCGGCCCGATTAGTTCGGGATGTCGCCGGTCAGGCCTTCGACATAAAAGCTCATACCTGCCAAAGTGCCGTCATCTGCGGTTTCGCCTGCTGCCAACCATGCGCTGCCATCTTGTTTGTTTAGCGGACCGGTGAAGGGGCTATAGGTGCCAGAGGCGATCGAGTCGCGCAGTGCCAGTGCGTCGGCTTTCACATCGGCGGGAACTGCATTGGAGATCTCGCCGATCTTTACCATGCCTGGGCCGATGCCGTCCCATGTATCCATACTGGCCCAAGACCCGTCCAGCACAGCTTGGGTGCGGGCGATATAATATGGTGCCCAGTCGTCAATAATAGAACTGACGCGTGGCATTGGGCCGTACTCTGGCATATCTGATGCTTGACCAAAAGTAATCACATTTCCAGCTTTCTCAGCCGCCGCCTGTGGTGCGGTCGAATCGGTGTGCTGCAAGATCACGTCTGCGCCCTGCTCAATCAATGCGGTTGCCGCATCGGCTTCTTTGGCTGGATCAAACCATGTATAGGCCCAGACGATGTTAAACTCGACATCGGGATTGGCTTTTTTGGCATGAATAAACGCTGCATTGATGCCCCGGATCACTTCGGGGATCGGGAACGAGCCGATATAGCCAATTTTGTTGGTTTTGGTCATTTTGCCAGCGATGTGACCCTGAACGGCGCGGCCTTCGTAAAATCGAGCCGAATAGGTTGATACGTTGGGATGCATCCGCTTATAGCCGGTCGCATGTTCAAATTTCACGTTGGGAAATTTGGCGGCGACATTATTGGTTGGATCCATATAGCCAAACGAGGTGGTGAAAATCAGATTGGCGCCTGACAGCGCCATCTGGGTCATCACTCGCTCTGAATCGGCGCCCTCAGGCACGCTTTCTTGAAAAATCGTCTCGACCTTATCGCCAAAATGCTTTTCAACCGCGAGCCGTCCCTGTTCATGCTCATAGGTCCAGCCTCCGTCACCGACGGGTCCGACATAGACAAAGCCAACTTTAACGTCGGCTGCAAAGGCCGCTGAGGCCAGTCCGACTGCGGTCACCGCACCGGTTAGAATTGATTTGATTGTCATGAACATCTCCCTGTTCTTAGTTATGTTTGCCTCAGTTAGAGGCGTGGAATATCCGGCCCAAAGATGCAGGTGCCGTTTGGGCACCGCGGGCTGATATGAAAACTAGCACCGCAATAGTTATCAGATATGGCGACATCGACAAGTACTCTACCGGGATCGCCACCCCAGCAGCCTGTAGATTCAATTGCAGGACGGTGACACCGCCAAATAAATAGGCACCAACCAAAACCCGCAGCGGTTTCCAACTGCCGAACACCACGATGGCCAGCGCGATCCAGCCCGCACCTGACGTCATTCCTTCGGTCCATTGCGGCACCCGGACGAGGCTAAGATATGCCCCCCCCAAGCCGGCGCAGGCACCTCCAAACATGATCGCCAAAAGCCGGATGCGGATCACCTTGTAGCCTAAGGCATGGGCGGCATCATGGTTTTCGCCCACGCCACGCAAAATTAGCCCTGCTCGGCTGTATTTCAGTACGGCCCAGACCGCGATGACCAGCGCAATGCTGACATAGACCATCGGATCATGCGAAAACACGATAGGTCCCAAAATTGGGATATCGGAAAAACCGGGGATATCAAGCGCGGGCAA
>DDEJ01000095.1:20177-20341 GCA_002336405.1 Rhodobacteraceae bacterium UBA1957 | reverse complement strand
GATTGAGAACAGTGTGTTCATCCCCTCTACAGTGTTGGCGCTCAGGCTCGCGCAACACCTCAAAGTGTCAGTGCATGACTTATTCCAGTTGAGACCTTAAATACTTGCCCCCCAAACCAACCAGAAAATAAAGCTACATCACCCGAGGTAGCTGCCGGCATTGT
>DDEJ01000095.1:0-19831 GCA_002336405.1 Rhodobacteraceae bacterium UBA1957 | reverse complement strand
GGCATTGTGTTCACACCAAAGACGGCAGCCAAAGTACGATCTGCGGGAATGTCACAAGCAGTGCAATTGTCACCGCATCCGCGATGAAAAATGGCATAACCCCCTTGAACACATCCTGAACACTAAGATCATCTCTTACGCCGGCAACCACAAAGCAATTCAAACCGATGGGCGGGGTGATCAAACAAAATTCGGCCATTTTGACCACCAAGATGCCGAACCAAATCGCACACATCGGGCCGGACATACCAAAGGCGCTATCCGCTGCAGAGACAAATTCGCCACCGTTTAATGCCATAACAGCCGGATACACCACCGGCAGCGTTAACAGCAGCATGCCAATCGCATCCATAAACATGCCCAGCACAGCATAGCCCAACAGAATACAGATCAGGATTAACATCGGCGACATTTCAAGCGCGGTTATCCAGTCGGAAAACGCATCCGGCAGTTTGGCAAACCCCAAGAAACGCACATAAATCAAAACACCCCAGATGATGGTAAAGATCATCACAGTCAATTTTGCGGTCTCCAGCAGCGCCTCTTTCATTTGTTTCCAACGCATACCACGATAGAGCGCCATCACGAAAATGATAAAGGCCCCGATCGCCCCACCTTCGGTGGGCGTGCCCCAGGCATCGCCAAACGGGTTATAGACAAAGAAAATAATGATCACCACAACCGCCACAATGGGCAGAGCCGGCGGCAGGCTTTCAAACCGCTGTTTCCAGGTAAAGCCAGTCACCGGCGGGCCAACAGTTTTAAACGTAACAGCAATACCAATGATCAAACCAGCATAGATAATGGCCGAAAACGCTCCGGGAATAAAACCCGCCAACAGCAGTTTTCCGACATCCTGTTCGACAATAATCGCATAGATTACCAAAATTGCTGACGGTGGGATCAACGAGGCCAACGTGCCACCGGCCGCCACAACACCGGCTGCAAATTGCTTGTTATAGCCAACTTTCAGCATCTCGGGGATGGCAATACGCGCAAACACCGCAGCTGTGGCCACCGAAGCCCCCGACACCGCCGCGAACCCAGCTGTGGCAAACACCGTCGAGACGGCCAATCCACCCGGCACCCAGGCGATCCAGCGCTTAGCGGCCTCGAATAATGCAATGGTCAATTTGGCATAATAGGCCAGATAGCCAATTAAAATAAACACAGGGATCAAGCTTAGAACCTGTGCACTGACCTTTGAATGCGGGGTCAAACCCGCCACTTTCACACTGATTTGAAACGCTTTCCAAAACTTTTCCGGGGCATAGTCAAATCCGTTCCAACGCAGCCATACCAGACCGACAAAACCGGCCATACCCGCGGCAAACGCCACCCGCATCCCCAGCACCACCATGACCAGCATACCACCGCTGACCCATAGGCCGATTGAAATACTATCCATCAGTCGGCCCCCTTGAGCGCACGCGCTTCATGGGCGGCCTGTTCGGCCACGCTCAGCGTCAACGGCACCGCAACCGGGTTTTCCAACCCCAAGACAAGGGCCCGTCCGTATCCGACGGCTTGCAACATAAGCCGTAAAGCCAGCACGCCAAACGCCACCGGCACCACCAGTTTTGATGGCCAAATAGGCAGGCTGATATCAACCGAACTGTCGCGACTGCACAGGGGGCGCGCACAATCAAATGAGCGGTCAAAATGTTCCCATGCGCCCCAAGTTAAGGCAAGAATGAGCGCAAGAATCATCAAAACCGAAACCAGCTCGAACAACCAAAGCAGCCGCCCCTTCAAGGCAGAGACAAGCATGTCCATGCGAATATGCGTGCCGTCACGCTGCACATAAGACACGCCCATGATTGCAATAACCGGCATCGCCGCTTCGATATAGTCGACATAGCCCGCCAGTGGAGAAGCAAAGAATTTGCGGCCAGTGACCGAATAAACGGCTAAAAACATGAGTGAAAAAATCGCGATGCCGCTGATCAGAGCGCAAAACCGCTCGATTGGCAACAAGGCCCGATCCAATCTGCTTAGCAGACTTGAATCCTCCAAAACCGCAGCTGATCCTGCCATCGCCCGCCCTCTTCGGTCTTGTAGAAAATGGAAAGCCGCCCCAATTTGGGACGGCTGTTATTTCTTAGTTGGCCGCTTTGGCCTCAGCCAGTGTTTTAACCACAAGATCATACAGTTCCTGACCAGGCAGGCCTTGGGCTTCCATGTCTGAGATCCAAGCATCCCGAATGGGATCGGCCGCTTTGGCACGGAATTCCGCAATCACTGACTCAGCAATTTCGACTTTTTTCACACCTTTTTCGGCCAGAACGGTATCCCAGCGCGCCAACAACTCACCATAGTTAGCCAGATAGTGCTCCAATGCGGCGGGGATTGAGCTGTCCAGTGCCGCACGGTGCGCATCGGGCAGCGCGTCATAGGCATCAATATTAACCACAACCGGGCAGTTCACAGTGCCGGGGTTGAGGTTTGCGGTCCACCAGTCTGCCTGATTGATCGTACCAAACGACAAATGCGCGTGTTGAGCAAAGGCAACTGTGTCCACAACACCCGACTCCATGGCCTGATATGCTTCAGTCGCGGTCACGGATGTCGGCACACCCCCAACAGCAGCAAAGGCTTTGCCCAAGCCACCGGTCGCACGAACCCGCATGCCTTCAAAATCTGCCAGCTTGTCACGTGGCTCGCCTGTGCCCACCAGATTATACTGCGGCATCGGCGAGGTCATAAGCAACTTTGCATTCCATTGCGCCATCTCTTCAGCCGCCGCGGGATGTGCATAAACTGCCGCTGAAACGGCCACTTCCTGAGCCAGATTTTCAACGCCGAGGAATGGCAATTCCAGAACGGTGACGACACGGTTCTTGTCGCGGTGATAACCGGCGCAGAACTGCGCCATCTCAAAGGCCCCGATCGAAATACCATCGAGGTTTTCTTTATTCTTAGAAAGACCACCATAGCTGACATTCATCGTGAACTCGCCATTGGTCTTCGCGCTTACCAGTTCAGCCAGTTTTTCAACATGCTCGGTAAAGGCGCGACGCTTGCCCCAGACCGATACATTCCATTCGCTTGCATAGGTCTCGCTGGCGAAAGATGCCGCCAAAGCCACAACGGCCAGACGCGATGTCATCTTAATCATAATACTCTCCCAAATATTGCGTGTAATCCTCATGCACAGTACCCGCTTTTATTCCTCTGAACAACTGGTCAGATATATCAAAAAGCATATTCTTCCAGGCATGATTTTCCAATTATCCCAGCACTCTGACTTCAAAATATTGATATAGACCGACATCAATAGATGTCCTGAACCCAGTGTGGAAAGAATTGGTAGCACAGGTTCAGTTTCTTGCATATTTGATAACATGGGAAAAATTTGCGGTCAGGTCATGTTTCTGTCACGCTGGCCCTATGAAATCGGTGCGCCTTCATCTTCTGGTTCTGGCCCTGCTGCCGTTGGTTGTTTTGATCCCAACGCTGTTGACGGTCGGCATGGCACGCTGGACCGCCAGTTTTAGTGCGCTTTTGATCACAAATGTTGCCAGTGATCTGCAGATCGCCGAGCAATATCTACAACGCATCATGGCCCAGAGCAGCTCTGACATTCAAGCCATTGCGGGATCAGTGTCATTTGCACAGGCGCGCGAAAACCCGGCTGCGCTTGAGCGCTATCTCGATGAACAACGCCAACGGCTTGGGTTGGACTTTTTGTACCATCTAACCAATGCCAAGAGCAAAGCGGCCGCCAAACGCTGGCCAGTCATTGCCGCCGCCGCCGCTGGCGGAAGCCAGACCTCAATAGATATCTTCCATGCAAAGGACCTCAAGGCCCGGTCAGCGACGCTTGCCCACCAAGCCTCATTGCCGTTGATTGCCACCGAAGCTGCGGTCCCAACCCAGCGCAGCACGGAAGATCGCGGCATGGTTGTTCACAGCGCCACGGCAATTAAAACCCATCGACAATCCGGTGTCTTGGTTGGTGGCACCTTGCTGAACCGAAATTTGAACTTTATCGATACGATCAATGCCCTTGTTTACCGTGCCAAAGGCAGCGACAGGCAGGGCACCGCGACGCTCTTTTTGGAAGATGTGCGCATCAGTACCAATGTGCGCCTGTTCGAAGACGTCCGCGCGCTCGGGACCCGGGTTTCGGCAGCTGTGCGCAGTCGGGTGCTTGACGAGGGGCTGACTTGGCTCGACCGGGCTTTTGTGGTCAATGATTGGTATATCTCGGGGTATCAGCCAATCACCGACAGTTTTGGCAACCGGGTCGGCATGCTCTATGTTGGGTTCCTTGAAGCGCCATACCGCGCCACCATCCGCTCGGCCTATGTGATCAGTTTTGGCGCATTGCTGTTTGTCTTAATCCTGACGGGTCCTTTGTTTTTGCGCATGGCCCGCGATATATTTTCGCCACTTGAACGTATGACCCGTACCATGGAAAAAGTAGAAACGGGCGATCTGGCGGCACGCATCGGTCCCGTTGGCGCGGACAATGAAATCGGCGAGGTCGCCGCGCATCTCGACACGCTGCTTGATCAGGTTCAGGAGCGTGACAAAGCCCTGCGTTCTTGGGCAGACGAACTCAACAAAAGGGTTGATCAGCGGACCCAAGAATTGCAAAAAGCCAATCAAAAGCTTGAGGCCACCTTCCAGCAACTGGTGATGTCTGAAAAGCTTGCGTCCATTGGTGAGATTACCGCTGGCGTCGCGCATGAAATCAACAACCCCGTAGCGGTCATACAGGGCAATATCGACGTCATTCGCACTTTTCTTGGCGCACAGGCGGCCACCATGTCGACCGAACTCAACCTGATTGATCAACAGGTGCTGCGGATCGATGCGATTGTTGGAAAGTTGCTGCAATTTGCCAGACCGAGCGAATTTGAGACATTTGAAGAAACCAGCAACCTCGGACAAATCGTGAAAGACAGCTTGGTTTTGGTCAACCACGTGATCCTAAAGGAGGGTATTGAAGTAATCTGTGACACCGCAAAATGTCCGAATGTCAAAATCAGCTCGGGCGAACTGCAACAAGTGGTTGTCAATCTGATCATGAACAGCCTGCAGGCGATGACAGGGCAAGGTGTGCTGACAATCTCAAGCCACCCCCACGAACGCGATGGGGTTGCCGGCGCAGCCATAATCGTTGCCGACACCGGAACCGGCATCCCGCCTAACAGAATTAAAACCGTGTTTGATCCGTTTTACACCACAAAACTAGGCCACGGCACCGGTTTGGGACTTTCGATAAGTCAGACACTGGTGCAAACTGCAGGTGGGCTTATCACCGTGCGCAACCTGTCACCGGTGGGGGCCGCATTCACCGTCTGGCTGCCAGTTTAGACATCCCAGCTGATGCATTTTCGATCGATGGTTTTGCGCGACACACCAAGGCGACGCGCGGCCTCGGCCCGATTGCCGTTGCAGCTGTCCAGAACATTCATTATGTGGCGCTGTTCGACCAACTCAAGCGTCTCAATGGCTGCAACGCCGCTGCGCTGGCCCGTGCCAGCAAACTCCTCCGGGAAATAGCCCAAAATGACCGATCTTTCTATCAGGTTGCGCAATTCACGAACATTTCCCGGCCAGTCATAGCGGCTGAGTTTCAACAAGACCGCATCGTTCAATTCCAACGCAGGCAGGCCTAAAACACGTGAAAAATGATCCATAAACAGCGCTGCTAACTCAACAATATCTTCGGTGCGATCCCGCAATGGTGGCATTTCAATCGCCACTACATTCATGCGGTGGAACAAATCTGCACGAAATTTACCCGCCGCGACCGCCGCTGGCAGATCTGCATTGGTTGCGAATAAAAACCGCAGGGTCAATGGGATTTCCCGCTCGGCTCCAGACGGCCTGATCCGGTGGTCTTCCAGCACCCGCAGCAAGGTCGCCTGAACAGATTCGGAAAGCTGCGCCACCTCGTCCAGAAACAGGGTGCCGTCGTTTGCGTGCAGCAGTAACCCATCGTGTCGCGATGTGTCACCATCGACCACTCCGAAAAGTTCCTGCGCGATTCGATCGGGTGCTATCGCCGCACAATTCACTGCGACAAAAGGTTTGGAAGCGCGATTAGACATGCCATGCAAAGTGCGGGCGGCAATTTCTTTGCCAGTCCCGCTCTGGCCAGTAAACAGCACAGGCGTCGGCAGAGGTGCCAATTTCGTCAACACCATGCGCACCGATTGAATGCTCGCAGAGGCCCCCAACAAGCGCCCACGCGCCGCTTCACCCTCAACCGACAGCGCGTGCCGCAGCAAGTAGTTGTCTCGCTGCAAAAACTTCCGATCCAACACACGGGCAGCTGCGGTTAAAATCTGATTGGCCCGAAAGGGTTTGAGGACAAAATCCGTCACCCCAGAGCGCAATGCCGTTATCGCCATCTCAAGATCTGCATGGGCAGTGATCATAATAATATCGGCATAGAGCCCAACTTTTCGCTGCTCGCTCAACCATTCAAGCCCCGTGCACCCAGGCATGATATTATCAAGAATAATCAGGTCAAAATGTGCCGTATCCAAAATAATGGCCGCATCCTTGGGACACGCGGCCAGCGCGACGCGCTTGCAATGAGGCTCAAGGGTCTTGCTTAGAAAATTGCGCATGCCGGGCTCATCATCAACAATGAGCACTGAGGCATGACTTAAGCTCTCGCCATAAGCATCGTGCTTGGCTCCCGCTACGGTATCACGATTAACTTGCAGCATTAATCTTCAGATGCGTCTAGTCGCACATTTGAACCGCTGTGCACTGCTTGGCTTGAAAAGCCCGCGGCCATCAGAATTGCATTGGCAAGGAACGCAACCAGAAAAACAGTCGCAAATGCTTGTAACATGACCCTCATGGCAGACCTCGTAATTCTTTTTTGCGGGCGTGTATACCAGTGGCAAACACGCTCAGGCTTGTGTGTGCGCCAAAATGGCGCGGACAACCCGATTTGTCAGATATTAACCCTGGCTCGGGCGGGAGCGAATAATCAACCAACAATTTTGACAAAGACAATTGCAGTACTGGGAACATAGGTATCACACTATTCACCCGCAACCGTCTGTGACTTCGGTTTTCCGGCTTCAAGCTCGTCAAGCCAAAGCGAATGGTGTTCCCTGGCCCATTGCTCTTCGACTTCTCCAGACCCCATCGCATCATAAGCACCTTCCATGCCCACCGACCCGATATAAATATGGGCAATAATAATCACTATCAACACGCAGGAAACAATCGAATGCCAAAGCTGCGCCAGCTGCATTTCCTCCTGCGGGGCCAACGCGGTACGCAGTGGTTCCATGCCCAGCATCTCAGTTATGCCCAGCGCATTCATCTTGGCAAAGGTCGCTGAAAACATTGGCATCTCAAACGGAAATAGCAGCGACAGGCCCGAGGCAGAAATCGATGCCCCCAAAACAATCACCGACCAGAAAATGAGCTTTTGTCCGGCATTAAATCTTTTCGCCGGAGGATGAACGCCTTTTTTAAAGATACCGCCGCCCATCGCCAGCCACTTCAGGTCTGTCCGGTTGGGGATATTGTGCATAACCCACATGAAGAAAATCACCACCAGCGCAATCATAAACGCCCATGAAACATTATTGTGAATCCATTTTGATACTATCGCTATGCTGGCAAAGCTCTCTTTGCCGAACAGCGGGATTAGCACCATACGCCCAAACAACGAATACAGCCCAGTCAAACCCAACAGGATAAAAGATCCAGCCAACACCCAATGCGCAAAGCGCTCCACAGCTTTGAAGCGCGTTACTGTGCGGCCAGTTTTTTCACCATCGATGCGAATTTTTCCCCGCAGTAGATAAAATAGCGCCAAAAGTGCAATGGTGCCACCTAAACCATAGGCCGTGTACTCTGCTACCGGCCCACTGCGCATCAACAGCCAACGCATGCCACCGTCTTGCACAAGCACGGTGGCGACCTCGCCACCAGCTGAAACGCTAATGTCGGCGGTGCCATAGCGCAGGGCACGCCACAATTCGGGATCAGACACTCCGCCCAAAGTACCCAACTGTTGCTGAAGGTCGGCGGCGTTGCTCGGGTCTCCGGTGGCATTGCGACGAAAATCATCTTGAACAGCTTCGCCTTTTTGACGCGCCATAATATCGCCTAGGGTCTGAGCCCCACCAGTGGCAGACCGATCAGCCGAGGGTTCTTGCGCAAATATGGGCAAGCTCAGCGCAAAGGACATCAAAATTGCCATAAACAGCCGGATCATCGGAAGGTTCCCTTTTTAAGTCGTTCAAAAACTGCGGGCAGGGGCGGCAACAAATGCCCGCCCCTGCCCCATCATGCCGCGACTTCGTTAGCCGCCTTTTTGGTTATAGGCCGTGCCCCAGCCCCATGCGCCCGAACCAAAGCCCCGAGCCACGACGCGTTCACGATAGATCCCAGAGACAATATCGCCATCGCCCGCCAACAACGCTTTGGTTGAACACATTTCGGCGCAAATCGGCAGTTTACCTTCAGCAATCCGGTTGCGACCGTATTTGCTGAATTCCGCATTCGAATGGGTTTCTTCTGGCCCGCCGGCACAAAAGGTACATTTGTCCATCTTACCACGGCTGCCAAAATTGCCGGCCTGGGGATATTGCGGCGCGCCAAACGGACACGCATAAAAACAATAGCCACAGCCGATACACAGGTCCTTGGAGTGCAGAACCACACCTTCCTCGTTCTGATAGAAGCAATCCACCGGACAGACCGCCATACAGGGCGCATCTGAGCAATGCATGCAAGCTACCGAAATTGAGCGTTCTCCGGGGCTGCCATCATTGAGTGTGACCACCCGCCGACGGTTGATGCCCCAAGGCACTTCGTGTTCGTTTTTACAAGCTGTTACACAGGCGTTGCATTCAATGCAGCGTTCGGCGTCACAGAGGAATTTTGCTCTTGCCATTTCTCTTTCTCCTTATGCTGCAAAAATTTTGCAAAGTGTGGCTTTGGTCTCTTGCATCTGCGTAACCGAGTCATACCCATAGGTTTGCGCTGTATTCGAACTTTCACCCAGCACAAAAGGGTCTGCACCGTCAGGATAGTTACCGCGAAGATCCTTGCCTTCCATATGACCGCCAAAGTGGAACGGCATGAATGCCACACCCTCTCCAACCCGCTCAGTGACCATTGCCATCACCTTCACTTTTGCGCCTTCAGCTCCTTCAACCCAGACCTGTGCACCATCTCGCAGCCCAAGATTATTAGCATCCCGAGTATTGATTTCGACAAACATGTCCTGTTGGAGTTCAGCCAGCCAAGGGTTTGAGCGCGTCTCGTCACCTCCACCCTCGTATTCAACCAACCGTCCAGAAGTAAGAATCATGGGATACTCTTTGCTGAAATCCTGTTTTTGGATCGAGGCATACATCGTCGGAAGACGATAGAATTTACGATCCTCATAAGTTGGATAATCAGCCACGAGATCGCGACGGTTGGTATAAAGCGGTTCGCGGTGCAGCGGCACCGGGTCGGGGAAGGTCCAAACAACAGTCCGAGCTTTTGCATTGCCAAATGGTGCGCACTCATGCTTGATTGCTACCCGCTGAATACCACCCGAAAGGTCAGTTTTCCAGTTGGTCTTGGGACCGGCAACTGCATCAATCGCGGCACGCTCTTGATCAGTCAGGTCAATATCCCAGCCAAGATCCATCAGCATCTGCATCGTGAACTCGGGATACCCATCCTGAATTTCCGACCCTTTGCTGTAGACCCCTTCGGCCAGCATATTGTCACCATTGCGCTCAACGCCGAACCGTGCACGGAAGGTCAAACCACCCTCGGATACACGCTTAGACATATCGTACAAGTTTGGTGTGCCGGGGTGATTCATCTCGGGGGTACCCCAACAAGGCCATGGCATACCGTAATAATCACCATCTGCCGGGCCACCCACTGCCTGAAGCGTAGTGTGATCAAACGTGTGCTGATTTGCCATATGCAGTTTGATCCGCTCCGGGCTCTGACCAGTATAACCTACCGTCCACATGCCTGCGTTTATCTCACGCGTCACGCTCTCGACATTTGGCGTCTCGGCATCATCCATCTCAATATTGCGGAAGAACCTATCTGCCCAGCCAAACTTATTGGCAAACTTAGCGATAATAATGTGATCAGGCAGGGATTCAAACAGTGGCTCCACGACCTTACTGCGCCATTGAATCGAACGGTTCGAAGCAGTTACTGAGCCTCGAGTTTCGAACTGTGTCGAAGCTGGTAGCAAATAAACACCGTCAGTGCGGTCCTGCATCGCCGCCGAGACTGTTGGATATGGATCAACCACAACCAGCATATCCAGCTTTTCCATAGCGGTTTTCATTTCCTTCATCCGGGTCTGCGAGTTTGGCGCGTGACCCCACAAAACCATAGCGCGGACTTTGTTGGGATTATCCATTTTATCCGGATCTTCCAATACGCCATCAATCCAGCGCGACACAGGAATACCTGTCAAGTTCATCAGGTTCTTCTCTTTGCCATCGGCACCTGTGGTCTTGGCAAACTGGCCTTTCATCCAATCGAGGTCTTCACCCCAAACCCTTGACCAATGCGCCCATGCACCCGCCGAAAGCCCATAATATCCGGGCAGAGTATGAGACAAGACACCCAGATCAGTCGCACCCTGCACATTGCAATGGCCCCGGAAAATGTTGGTACCGCCACCAGACGTACCCATGTTGCCCAAGGCTAATTGAAGCACGCAATAGGCGCGAGTATTGTTGTTACCGTTGGTGTGCTGCGTGCCACCCATGCACCAGATCACCGTACCGGGCCGGTTGTTCGCCAGAGTACGAGCGACGCGGCGCAACTGGCTACCAGGTGCTCCGGATACGCGCTCAACTTCTTCGGGCGTCCACTTCGCAACTTCTTCGCGAATTTGATCCATCCCCCAAACGCGAGTGCGGATAAACTCTTTATCCTCCCAACCGTTCTCGAAAATATGCCACAAGATACCCCAGATGAGTGCCACATCGCTACCTGGCCGGAGCCGCACATATTCGTCGGCGTGAGCCGCCGTACGGGTAAAGCGAGGATCGCATACAATCAATGGCGCATTGTTTTGCTCTTTGGCTTTTAGGATGTGCAGCAGCGATACAGGATGCGCCTCCGCAGGGTTTCCACCAATTAAAAAGATCGCCTTAGAGTTGTGAATGTCATTATAACTGTTAGTCATGGCGCCGTAGCCCCATGTATTGGCCACACCGGCCACCGTTGTTGAATGACAAATCCGCGCCTGATGATCGACGTTATTGGTACCCCAATAGGCCGCAAATTTACGGAACAAATACGCTTGTTCATTGCTATGTTTCGCACTGCCCAGCCAATAAACGCTGTCGGGTCCACTCTCTTCGCGGATGGTCATCATACCATCGCCGATTTCATTAATCGCCTGATCCCAGCTGATGCGCTTCCACTCACCACCCTCTTTTTTCATAGGGTATTTCAGTCTCCGCTCGCCATGCGCTGTCTCTCGGACTGCGGCACCTTTGGCGCAATGCGCTCCAAGGTTGAACGGGCTATCCCATCCCGGCTCTTGACCAGTCCAGACGCCGTTTTGGACTTCCGCCACAACAGTACATCCAACTGAACAATGCGTACAAATTGTCTTTATAGTTTCGACTGCGGCACTTGCAGCAGTTGCTGCGCTTGCTTTGGTAACAGTCCCCCCGGTCGCGCTTATCGCTGCTAGGCCACCAATGGCTAGTCCTGAACCTCGCAAAAAAGCACGGCGGTCTACCGATTTATTGGCAGCTTCTGATAGGATACCGGATCGCTGGGGGCGTCGCGCAACCCCGTTGGTCTTTTTCCTTAACATATTTCTTCTCCCTAGCTGGCTCCGGCTAATTGCGGGCTTGCTTGGTTTCATAAAATCGGCTTCAGGGCGTCACGCAACCGTTGGCCGTCGAAAACATCGTCCGGTCTAGAACCGGGCGCTGTTAAAGTATGCGCGGGTGTGCGCTGTATCTTGCATCCGACCATCATCTGCCGTCACAGCAGCTTGCACCTGCGTCCCGCTTACAGCAACGGCAACGGCCGCAGCTGGGGCAGCGGTACCCGCTAGCTTTAGAAAATCGCGGCGGCTGGTCGCCTCCTCGGTCGTCTGTTTCATCGGGGGTCTCCTCCCTGTTGGTTTTGGCGACTTACGCCACCCTTAATGCGGATCATTCCGCGCTCATCCGAAAGCTTTCGGTCTCGATTGCCATAAATGCCTTACCGACCGCGCCGACAGACGCATATACCACCGAGTTTTTCGCAGCTTCCAAATCACTGAAAAAATGTGCAGCCCAAGGACTTATGTGTTTGTTAAAGAATGCCCTTTGATCGCTCAATGTGGCAGGCGCGCCGAACCGTCCCACCACAAGCCCCCCCATCATTTCGAGCAGTGAGGCTATGTTATCCTCTGGTTCATAGACGTTTTTCGCCCGCGTGATGCCGCGCACCGCCATGTCGCGACGCAGCGTCGCCAAAGGCTTTTCGTTCAAAAATCCCGTCAGGTAGTAACTGGCGTAAGGCAAAAGCTCTCCGCGACCCAATCCGATAAACAGCGCGTTAAACTCGCTTTCAACCGAGGCGGGCTTACTGACCTTGGCCACCCGCGCAAGCGACGAGACTGCCTTCCCCAAATCGGTATCATCTCCGGTTAGGTCTGCGGTCTGGTCCAACACCATTTGACTGGCCGGCCCCGATAAAATCAATCCGAGGAAGTTATACAAATCAGCCCGCAGCCGGTCCTCTACCGCAACATCAGCGGCGGTTGTCAGTCCGATTTTTGGTGCGGCTTTCGGCGTGGATGTCGTCTGTCCCTCAAAGGTCATAGTTGTGGCTCTTTCATATCATCAAAATGGAAAACCATGCGCCTTTGGGGCAGAATAGCCGGATCCAAATTCTCCGCCTCTGCACCATCGTAAGTAAGCAAGATTTCGGCGGTCTGACTAGCGTTGTGAGTTTCGAGCGTGGACTGTGTCTGCGCGGTTTTTGACGCCTCTACCCCCTCGCACTGCCGTTGCTGCTCGGTGCAACCGGCGTCTTCAACGGCCGCCATGTCACCGGGCAACTCACCTGACACCATTCCGTCGGCCTCTTCTGCCGCTAGCTGCTTGGCGGCCTCTTCTTTGGCCTGATCTTCGGCCTGACGCGCCATCTCCAGCACATGTTCTGTCATGCCTTTGCCCACCTGATAGGCTGTCTGCATGTTTTCAATCACAGTCGCGCTGTCAGTGAAATCTTCGCCATAGTCTATTAAGCCGTCCAGATTGGCGAGCGCCGGATTAGCCAGCCAAAGGCAGCGCAGCGCCCGACGGCGCAGCCGATCTGGCACGGTTTTTGACATAAACGCCGAAAAATCATCGCCCATTTTCATTTCATCAGGATTGGGCAAATCCAATTCCAACAGCAGCTCTTCATCAGTTTTTTCCGCTTGCTCCGCCTGCAAGACAGCTGTCTCTTCCGCGTCTTTGTCCCGCAAGGCAATCTTTTCTTCCGTCTCCACACCAGCTTTTCGCCGTGACCAGAAATCCGTGCCGCCCATCAATTCAGCCTCGCTTTTTTGACCAGCGTCGGGGCGCGGTAAACATCCGCCATTTGCGCGATACGGGAGTCACCAATACCGTCTTCCTTCAGTCCAATATCGGCTTTATCGCGCCGACGCTTCTTGAAAGCTTCATGTTCGTGATGCAGGCTGACAAAGGCCTTAACCCATCCGGTCAAAACCGGTGGCATCGGAACTTTCTCAACCAGCTCTTCGCCACTGTCGGTGTAGTCTTGCGCCTCATAGGGCGACGCAGTGACCAACAGCACGTCAAGCGGACGCGTTTCGCTGTCTAAATTTTGCCGCAAAATGACGTAGATGGATGGCTCGTGCGCCGCCAGCCCATGCAGATACGCCTCGGTGTCAGCACCGTGCAATTCGAGAAGCGGCGACGAGGCGTGATACTCGGTACAGTCGTGTTTGTCAGAAAGCACCACCCAATCCGCTTGCGCAGCATGTGGCAGTACCGCCACAGCCTGCCATGACCACATCGCCCAGCGGGTCAATCCCGGCCGACGTCGGATCACGACCCCTAGCGGCATCGACTGGTACATGTGCGGATTGTGAATCAAATGCCCCTCCCAAAGATCACCCAAAGCCATATTCTCATTTTGATCGAGTTTTGATTTTGTGCAAAGGAAAAAATCTGCAGCCTCGCGATATTGCCAGCCAAGCGGTCAAAACGGACATCAAACTGCCTCAATTCACTCAAAGAGGGACTTTTTGTCCACGCTTGGGGTGGCTCTGACCAGTTCGAAACTTCCTCAAAAAACGTTCAAAATCAATGTTGAGTACCTTACGATTCTGATAAGAATTTAGAATAAAATAATTCGAATTTATATTTACGTGGCCTTCAATCTATGTCTAGTTGAAGAGAGGATCGACCCCAAAAACAGCTAATGATACCCATGTTTGTGATAGGAATACAATGGCTAAGAACTTGGTTTTATGCGACTGTCTCGGCAGTCAAGCGATTGACCGAACGGGACTAGAGGCCGCCACCGGTTTGAGGTGCTCACCGGTCTTTAACAGTCTTTGCACGACCCAAATCAAGCAAGCATCGGCCGCTTTGGCCGAGGGGGATGCGATCATTTGTTGCGGTCAGGAACAGCGGGTTTTTGAGGCGCTCGCGGCCGAAATTGACGCCGAACAACCGGGCTTTTTGGACCTGCGCGATCGCGCTGGATGGTCAGCTGATACCGCGTCAAAACTACCCAAAATGGCCGCTTTGGCGGCAGAGGCCACCCTAGCCACCGCTTCGCATAAATCACTGGATATTACATCTGAGGGTCTGTGCCTTATCATCGGTGCGACTGAGGTCGCGCTGGCGGCAGCGCGGGATCTGGCAGATCTGCTCAGCGTGACAGTTTTGCTCACTGACCCCGAGGCTCAGCCCGACGATCGCGGCTATGACGTGATCCACGGTCGCCTTACATCTGCGCAGGGATCGCTTGGACATTTCACAGTCAAGATTGACCAGCTTCAGCAAAGACAACCCGGAGGTCGCGGTCAACCCGGGTTGACCGAGCCGCGCGATGGCGGCCAGTCTCAATGTGACATATTATTAGACCTGACCGGAGACGCGCCGCTGTTTGCCGCCCATGAGAAGCGCGACGGCTATCTGCGCGCCGATCCAGGCAGCCCAGGCGCCGTTGCAAAAACCATTTTAGAGGCGTCACAGATGGTCGGCACATTTGAGAAACCTCTCTATGTGCAGACAGAGCCGCTGCTGTGCGCCCACAGCCGCGCCGAACAATCTGGCTGCTCAAAATGTCTGAACGTCTGCCCCACCGGAGCGATCGTGCCAGATGGCGATCACATCACCATTGATCCGTTGATCTGTGCCGGCTGCGGAGCCTGCGCCGCAGTCTGTCCATCAGGGTCAATCACCTATGACATGCCACCCGTGGATCTGATCTTTCGGCGGCTGCAAACACTCGGCCAAGCTTACCGCAAGGGCGGTGGCACCGCGCCGCGGCTGCTGGTGCATGACGCCGATCATGGTCGCGAAATGATTTCGCTTGCAGCCCGATATGGTACGGGATTACCTTCTGACGTCATCCCATTGGAAATAAGTGCTTTATCCGGATTTGGACATACAGAAATGCTGGCGGCATTGGCCTGCGGTTTTGCGCAGGTCTCCGTGCTGATGGCGCCACGCTCAGATCATAACGTGTTGCACAGCGAATGTGCTCTGGCGCAGGCCATCGCGCCGGCGAACAGCCTGCATCTGCTCGACCTCAATGATCCAGACGCGCTCTGCGCGCGGCTGTATGAGCAAGAGCTCCACCCCGTGAGCGGCACGCCAGTTTTGCCGATGGGAACACGCCGTCAAGCCACCCGGCTGGCGGCGAAATCGCTGCATCCCGAGGGCGGAACGCTGCCGCTTCCGGAGGCTGCGCCCTATGGGGCGGTTTTGGTCAATACTGATAGCTGCACCCTGTGCCTGTCGTGCGTGTCACTGTGCCCGTCAGGTGCATTGGGTGACAACCCAGACAAGCCTCAGCTGCTGTTTCAGGAAGATGCCTGCTTGCAATGCGGGCTCTGCGCCAATCTTTGCCCCGAAAAAGCAATCACGCTGGTCCCACGCCTGAACCTCGCTGATGAGGCATTGTCACAAGTTGTGCTGCACGAAGAAGAGCCCTGTGCGTGCATTGAATGTGGCGCGTTGTTCGGGGTCCAATCCACTGTTGATAAAATCGTTGAGAAGCTGGCTGGAAAACACTCGATGTTTGCCACCAGTGACGCCGCCCGGATGATCCGGATGTGTGACGATTGCCGCGTCAATGCACAGTTCCACAGCCAAAACAACCCTTTCGCGGGTGCCGAACGCCCCAGAGTACGGACCGCAGAAGATTATTATTCAGAGCGCAAGGATCACTGATGGATCAGATCAGAGCCAAGATCGGCAGGCGGCAGCCCGTCGACATAGGCAACGATGGCCTCAAGATCACCGAGCGTCAGCTCCAAGGGAACGATCGGCGATGGTCGAGATGGGTCAAATGGCTCGGTCACATCAGCGACCTGTGTAAATGCGGGGTGCGGGTTGAGCGCGTAGAAACTCAGAAACCGGGCATCCCAATCCGAAAAACTACGCAGGATAAAAAACGACGGCGTGGACCCGATAGAGGTCATGCGCGTGGCCTCGGACACCGCGTGACAGCGGCTGCAATGCAGCTTGGACAGTTGGGCACCCGCGATTGCATCGCCGCTGAAAGTGGCGGCTTGCTCCACGACGTCTTTTGGCGTTGCCACCTGAAACAGCGACACCCCGTCAACCTTAAAGTTCACGATGGTGCGCAACCCGACCTCGGAGCGCAGCCAAGTTGTAAACCGCTCCACACCGGGATGGGCGACCTCGGCATTATTCAGGTACCAAATCTTTTGCAGACCTTCGAACAGCGCCAGCCCCTGCGGCGTTTCGGTCATCGCCAAATCCGCCGTCTCATCGGGTGCAACCATGGTAATGCGCACGCCAGTCTTCAAAGAAAACCGCGGCAAAATATGCTTCAAAAGACCGCTCTCTCGCAAAGCGGGCGGCACCTGCAAGACAAATGCCTTGCTTTCGGACTGTGCGGGATTGGCTGTAAGACTGATCACAGCCGTTATGACGGACAAGACAGCAACGCACCGCGCACCCAGCGAGTATTTTCGCTGCGCATTCCATTTGAACTGTTGTCCCCAAACCGCCATACTCCTAGTAGAGATCAGTTTCGGAGTTACGTCAACGCAGACCTGAGGAAAGAAAATTATGACCGAAGAATTTAATATGTCGATGCGAAAATTCCTGAAGCAAGTCGGGGTAACATCGCAAAAAGCCATCGAAGATGCGCTGCGCGCTGCCGGCAATACCGAGGGACAGACCTTTGAGGCAAAGATGGTCCTGACGCTTGATGGTGTTGATATGGAACATGTTGTGACCGGAACCATCAAGGGGCATAATTAACGTGGCCCTAGAAAGAGACAGCGTCCTAGAAGCACTGAAGCAAATCACAGATCCTGCAAGCGGATCGGATATTGTCACCGCGGGCGTCATGCGCGCCCTGAGCATCGAGGGTGGCACCATACGCTTTGTGCTCGAAATCAATCCCGACCGGGCCAAAGAATACGAAGCGGTGCAGGCTCTGGCCGAAGCCGCTGTCAAAGGCTTGGATGGCGTGGAGAGCGTGGCAGTCGTAATGACCGGACATTCAGCCCCCAAGCCACCGCCCGACCTGAACACCAAGCGCAAATCGGAAAGCAAGGGGCCGGTAAAGATCCCTGGCATTGACCACATCATCGCAATTGCCTCGGGCAAAGGCGGGGTTGGAAAATCAACTGTGGCCTCAAATCTTGCCTGTGCGCTCGCCGCCGAAGGTCGCCGGGTTGGTCTGCTGGATGCCGATATCTATGGTCCGTCACAGCCCAGAATGCTGGGTGTATCTGGCCGGCCAGCCTCACCTGACGGCAAAACCATTTTGCCGCTGCGCAACCACGGGGTGACGATGATGTCGCTTGGGCTAATGACCAATGAAGGTCAGGCCGTAGTTTGGCGTGGGCCAATGCTCATGGGCGCGTTACAACAAATGCTAATGCAGGTGCAGTGGGGGGCGCTGGATGTATTGATCGTGGATCTGCCCCCGGGCACCGGTGATGTCCAGATGACGCTGGCCCAAAAAACCGAAGTGGACGGGGCCATTATCGTGAGCACACCCCAAGATGTGGCATTGATCGATGCTCGCAAGGGCATCGACATGTTCAACCAGTTAAAAACGCCAATTCTTGGCATGATTGAGAATATGTCGACTCACATCTGCACCAAGTGCGGCCATGAAGAGCATCTGTTCGGCCATGGCGGTGTGGTTGCCGAAGCGGCCAAACTCGGCGTGCCTATTTTGGCTGAAATTCCGCTGGATATCAGCATCCGCATCGCCTCGGATGGCGGGGCGCCAATCGTCGTGTCCGATCCAGAAAGCCCTCAAGCCGAGGTGTTCCGCAAAACCGCGCGTGCCTTGATCGCTCAGGGCGTGGCATGACCCAAGTCAGTTTGCCTCCGCTGTTTCTGGAGCAGGCCGTGACCGGCGCGCTGGATCCGTTCAACAAAGCCTGCTCACAGGCACTGCTGGGCTGCGACGCCGGTCTGGTGGTGCATAATCTTTCGTCCGATATGCTGCGCGCCGCAATCGTCTTTGCCCCGGAAGTCACGCTGGAAGAAGCGATGGTCATGCTGCCCACTTGCGGCATCGGCTTTCAGAACGCACTGGGCGCCTTGGCGCCGCCAGAAGTGGCGGTGCATTTGACTTGGGACGGTCTGATCTTGATCAATGGCGCCCGCTGCGGACGCTTGCGGGTCGCGGCCAGTCATCAAAAACCAGAGGCGGCGGCAGAATGGCTAGTGGTGGGATTAGAACTGCCACTTTGGCCAGCTTCAGACAATCCCGGCGAGACGCCTGACGACACCGCGCTCTATGCAGAAGGCTGCGCAGATGTGGACGCTTTGAACCTGCTGGAAAGCTGGGTGCGCCACAGCCTGGTCTGGATCAACCGCTGGCAGGACGAGGGCGTGACCCCTTTGCATACTGAATGGCGGGGTCTGGCGCATGGCGTCGGCGAGACGACCAACCAGAACGGTCATAACGGCAAATTTCTAGGCACTGACGAACGCTTTGGCATGTTGTTGCGCAGCGCAGAAACCACTCATTTGATTCCCCTGTCCACCCTGCTGGAGACCTAAACCATGCAACTTGCTCGTGCGATACATTTTGACGAAAGCGACCTAAACGTCTTTCACAGCCCGGCGCGCACCGGTGAGTGGTGCCTATCGGGGGGCTTTGAGTTCTCAAACTGGAGCGAGGGGGACCTGACCGGAAAGGCCCGCCAAGCCTTTGCCAATGGCTGGCTCGGGCTTGAAACCTTTGGGCGGGTGACCTTTGTGGCCGTTACTCAAATCGAAGAGACTGAATACACAGATCTGATTGAGGCCCTGGCGCAGCATTTCGTCACGCTTTACGGGGCGCCGGACCTCGCAGCTGCCCGTCCCGTTGCCAGCGAAGAATTATCGCAGATGGCCAAGCTTTGCGCTGATCACACCGCCAATACCCTTTTGACTGTTTCTCGCGAATTGACGCCCAACGGCGTTGCTGAAGCTTTTCGCACGATTGAAGCCCAAGCCGCCGGAATAGAGCAGTTTGCCATTCATGGATCACTGGACGAATAGACTTTAATTTCAAATCGTAATATATTGATATTAAATTAAAAAACTCATATACTGACCGAAAAAAGCAACAGTATGTAAACGCAGTTGTTCAACCAACTCTGGTGCATTTCAGGTGTCCCACACACCCT
>DDEJ01000131.1 GCA_002336405.1 Rhodobacteraceae bacterium UBA1957 | reverse complement strand
AGGGTCCCTTTGATTTGCGGCGCCATACCCGCCTCCACCGGGTGTTTCAAGCCGGAGGTGTTGACCCCGAGTAATCTTGATGCCAACCATTTTGGAAATTTGTGGTGGGCTGTGATAGCCATCGTTCTGCTCATAACGAAATACATTGCGGGCCCCGGTTCCGCCACCCAGCACCCCGGGCGGGCCAAATTTGCCGCGCTCTCCGAACACGAAGGCATTGGCCGTCTCCTCGAGCAATTCAATTTCATAAACAGCACCAAGGCCTCCCCGATGGCGGCCGGGTCCGCCGCTGTCGGGGCGCAGCGCCCATTGCGTAAACATAACGGGATAAGCGGCCTCAAGTATTTCCGCCGGTGGGATGGTTGCGGTTGAAATTGGCGCATTGCCATGGTTGAGTCCGTCTCCATAGGGATGTCCGCCATGCCCGCCGCCAAAGAAGCTGAACATCACCCAGCGACTGCCATTCTGACGGTGCCCGGCCAGAGACAACGCGTTAATCGTGCCATAGGCACAGCCATTCACCCGCTCGGGCGCGACCTGCGCAATCGCACAAAATATAACATCAATGATGCGTAAAATAGTCTCGGTATAGCCACCTACCGGTTTTGGGGCCCGCACACTCAATAAAGAGTCATCGGGAATAATCGTCTCAATCGGCTCCAACACACCGCCATTGGCCGGAACATCTGTAAACACATGTTTGATCGCAACATAGACCGACGCCACCGCCGTCGAGAGCGCAATGTTGACAGGCCCGGCGCAGGCTTTGGCACTGCGTGAGAAATCAAGCACCATTCGGTCGCCCTTGATGGTCAGATCAAGCGCAATTTTCAACGGTACGTCGACAATGCCATCATTGTCGAGAAAGTCTTCTGCCGAATAGGTCCCGTCAGGCAATTCAGCGATGTTTGCCGCCATCAGGGTCGCGGCCCGGTTGCGCAATTCGGCAAGTGCCTCTGAAACCGTCTCATCGCTATATTCATCCAGCAGCGCCATCATCCGCCGCAAACCAAGATCAAGGGCGTTGATCTGACCGTTCAAATCACCATACAGCGATCCTGGCAGCCGTGAATTGGCACTGAGAATGTCGACGATATCCTGCCGCATCTCGCCTTTGACAAATAATTTAACCAAAGGGATCAGCATCCCCTCTTGAAAGCATTCGGTCGCAACCGGATTGTAATTTCCCGGCACATTACCGCCAACATCATGCCAATGTCCGACCGAGGCTAGATAGCAGAATACAACACCATTGCGAAAGACCGGGCGCACCAGCCGAAAATCCGACAGATGCGTCCCGCCATCATAGGGATCGTTGAAAATATAGACGTCCCCCTCGGCGAGATCGCCATCTTTTGCGGCCTTCTCGATCACCGCTTTAACAGCAAAAGACATCGCCCCAACGAAGATAGGCAGACCAGATTTCCCTTGAACCAATGTGTCACCGGTTTCTGCATGATATAGCCCATGCGAGGCGTCATGCGCCTCGGCAATGATCGGGTTGAAAGCGCTGCGAAACAACGTGGCGTCCATCTCGTCAGCTATCTGTTCCAGACGGCCCTTCAGAACCGCCAGTGTGACAGGATCAATCATGGGTATCCTCAAAGTTTTTTGCATCATATCTCGCCCCAGTTGCAAGCATATTTTTTGTGCCAAGTACCTCATTTAATTCTGAGAAATCCAGCATTCGGTCACGAAACGGTTGGTTTGTTCCATGGGCATTCAAACTCTCAAGATATGCCCGTGCGCTATGGGCCATAGCCCGCACCATCCCCCCAGGAAAAATCACCAGTGAATAGCCGATATCCTGCAGTTCTGCGGCGTTTTTTTGTGGGGTCATGCCGCCCTCTACCATATTTGCCATCAGGGGAATGCGGTCGCCGAACCTTGCCACGATTGCCTGCATCTGGCTTGGGGATTGCGGGGCCTCGACAAACAGAACATCGGCACCAGCCTCGACATAATGGTCGGCACGCTCCAAAGCCGCATCAAAGCCCTCGACTGCGATACCGTCCGTGCGGGCAATGATCAAAGTCTCTGTCTGCCGGCGCGCATCAAGTGCCGCTTTGATTTTTCCGACCATCTCGCCTTGGGGTACGAGTGTTTTGCCTGCAAGATGGCCGCAGCGCTTGGGCAGTGTCTGATCTTCTAACTGGATCGCCGAAGCACCGCAGGTTTCAAACAATCGTACTGTACGCATCACATTCAAAGCGTTGCCAAATCCGGTATCGCCATCGACGATAACCGGCAGGCTGCTTCTTTCGGTGATCGCCGATAAAGTGTCTGCGACCTCACTCATCCCGACAAGACCAATATCGGGTCGGCCAAATCGGGTATAGGCGATCGAGGCACCCGACAGATAAGTCACGTGATAGCCAGCCTGCTGCACCAAAACAGACCCCAATGCATCATAGACGCCGGGGGCTATGGTGATCTCGGGTGCGGCTAGCCGCTGACGCAATGAAAAATGTTCGGTCATGTGAGGTTGCCCCTCCGCGCGCGGTGTCTCAAGGCCAGCGCGCAAAGCCACCTCAAAAGACTAGAGAGCTTTGTCATCAGGCCCCAAAAGGGACCAATACGTCCGGTCTTGGCTTTTGTTTTTAACATTACCGTAAAAATCATTAATACTATACTCCAAGATAGGATTTTTTAAGCTCTGGATCGTCCAGCAAAGCATCCGTGTTTCCCGATAAAACAATTTTGCCGTTTTCGATCACATAGGCCCTGTCGGCGATTTCAAGCGATTGCATCACATTTTGCTCTACCAGAAAAAACGACAGTCCAGTTTTATTGAGGTCCTGAATAAGGCCAAACATTTCCTCAACCAAGAGCGGCGACAAGCCAAGCGATGGCTCATCCAGGATCATCAGACGCGGTTCTGCCATCATCCCACGCCCAATCGCCAGCATTTGCTGTTCACCCCCTGATAGGGTTCCGGCCAGTTGCGAGAAGCGTTCTTGCAAGCGCGGGAATACGCCGACTACACGGTCAAGGTTGGCTTTTCGGTTTTTCTGTCCACGCAGATAACTGCCCAACTCAAGATTTTCACGCACTGAAATATTTGGGAAAATGCGCCGCCCTTCTGGGACATGGATAATGCCTTTTTGCACAACCTGTTCAGAACGCAGCCCGGTGATATTTTCACCCTCAAACAAAATTGCGCCTGCAGTCGGTTCATAGATGCCAGAAATGTTATTATTTAGGGTCGATTTGCCTGCGCCATTACTGCCCAAAAGCGCCACAATTTCACCCTGCTGGATATTGAGGTCGATGCCTTGCAAAACTTTCATCTGGCCGTAGCCCGCGTGTAGGTTTTGAATATCAAGCATCCGCACCCGCCTCCATCTCCAACAAACGTTTTGCAGCGCCATGTCCTAGATAAGCCTCAATCACATTTGGGTCCTTTGTCACTTGGCTTGGCTGGCCCTCGGCGATCATTGCCCCATGGTTGAGAACGTAAGTGTAGTCTGACAGGCTCATAACCGCCTGCATGACATGTTCGATCAGAAAAATCGTCACGCCGCTGTCACGGATTTTGCGCACGACGGTCACTAGGTCTGCAATCTCTGTCGCATTCAACCCCGCCATGACCTCATCAAGTAGCAACAGCCTTGGTCCGGTCGCCAGCGCCCGCGCCAATTCAAGCCGCTTGCGCCCGGCGATTGTCAAAGCCCCGGCAGATTGATCCAGCTGGGTGCCCATTCCCACCAACTGCGCAATCTCGCCCGCCGCTGCCAGCGCTGCGGCGCGCCCTGCAATCCGCGTGTGGGCCCCAACCGCGATGTTTTCGCGCACTGTGAGGCCGGCAAAGGGCTGAACCACCTGAAAAGTTCGCACCAGCCCTTGATGACAAATTTGATGCGGCCTTTGACCAGTGATGCCGGCGTCGTTGAACGTGACCGCCCCGCTGTCAGGCTTTAAAAAACCCGAAATAAGCGCAAATAAAGTAGTCTTGCCCGCACCATTGGGTCCAATAAGCGACACGATATTGCCCTCAGAGACGGTGAGCGACGCCTCCGAGACCGCTTTCAAACCGCCAAAGCTTTTCGACATTGCGCGAACGTCAAGCATCCCCCCTCGCTTTCAGGCGGATCCACACCCGTTCTAAAATACCCACCAAGCCACGGGGCGCAAAGGCCAGTATTAAGACCAGAATGATGCCGAATAATATCAGATCGACCCCCGGCCGGTCGCCAAAAACTCCATGAATCGCTTCTTTTGCGATCTCGCCCACACCGTGAATAAAGAACGACCCGATTAACGGGCCAAGCACCGTGCCCAGACCGCCGATAATCGGCGCAAACAGTGCCTCAACCGATTTTGCGGTGCCATAAGCAATACCCGGTTCGACAAAGAGAAACTTTTGCACGTAATATACCCCGCCGCTGGCAGTAATTGCAGCGGACAGGCAAATGGCCCGCATTTTGACCAAAAAAGCGTTGACCCCCAAAGCTTCGGCAGCGTCTTCATTTTCACGCACGGCCACCAGCTGCGCCCCGAAACGAGAATGCTCCATCCACCAAGTAGCAGCATAGCTGATCATTAAAATAGCTAAAATCGTATAGTAGAACCCATAGGCTTTCATAAACGGCCCGCCAAAACTGAACTGGAAAGTTGCGAGCGCCAGAGCTGGGTCTTGGTTAAGGGTCAGCTGCACACCCTGTCCGCCCTCGGTAAACGAGGACCAAGACCTTGACACAACGTGGAATGCTTCGGCAAACGCCAATGTTATCAGCGCAAAATAAGACCCCCGCAAACCGTATCGAAAGCTTAGATAGCCGATCATTGCCGCCACGGCCGTTGTGCCGGATATGGCAAACCAAAGCGTCAGCCACGGGCTCCAGCCAAGTTTGTACTGCAGTAACGCCTGTATATAGGCGCCAGTGCCGAAAAAGACCGCATGTCCAAAAGAATACTGCCCGCCATATCCGCCCAGAACGTTCCAGCCTTGCCCCAAAACGGCCACAAATAGCGTGAGTTCTAGAAAATCGATCCAGCGGTTTGATGTGATAAACAGGGGTGCTAAGGCCAGCACACACACGATGAAAGCCCAGCCCAAAATCCGTTCGCGTTTGGTCATGAAAACGCCCTCATCCGCTGCGCTGGCCAAACAGACCCGTCGGCCTGAACAGCAAAACCAGAATGAAAATCACCGAAATTGTAATCACGCCCATGCTCTCGCCCAGATAAAGCCGACCCAGCTGTTCGGTAACACCGATGAGAAATCCCCCGACAAGCGCGCCGATAAAACTGCCCATGCCACCGAGGACCACAACGGTAAAAGCAATCAGGACAAACAGATATCCAATCTGCGGATGTACAGCATAGGTCGGTACCAAAAGGCTGGCAGCTGCGGCAACGCAGGCGGTGCCGATACCAAACGTAACCGCAAAGATATGATCGACATTTATTCCAACGAGGCGCGCGCCCTGACGTTCTTTGGCGACCGCGCGGATCGCTTTGCCGGTGTCGGTTAGGCTCATAAACAACCACAGCGCAAAGGTGATCAACAGCGATCCGCCCAGCGCGATTAGTTCGGGATAAACCGCATAGGTCACACCCAGATCAATCCCGTCCAGATCATAGGGGACCAGAACAGATCGTTCGCTCGCTGAGAAGAAAAATAGTGCCGCGTTTTCTATCACAATTGACACTCCCAAAGTGACCAGCAGGATTATTTCATCCCGTCCGTGACTAGCCTTGCCGATGACGCCACGCTGTAACCCATAGCCAAAAATATAGGCCCCGGGCACCACGATTAGCATCGCGAGATAGGGATCAAGCCCCAAAAGTTTCCACAAGAAGAACACTGCGTACATCGCAAGCATCAACAGCGCGCCATGAGCAAAGTTGATGATGTGCAATACGCCGTAAATTAGCGTTAAACCCAGTGCCACCAGCGCATAGATCGACCCTAAAAACACACCGCTAATCGCAGAGCCCAGCACCGTTTGCCAGCTGTAACTTGGCAGATCAAGTCCCAGAAATTCCATTAAATGAACCTATTAATTATGTGTACAGGACTAACCGGCGAGATGAGGCGGCAGAACATATTCTACCGCCAAATCAGATATTGTGCGCCTGCAATTATGCGGGACGCGGGAATATGGCCTCGGCGGTGGCGTATTCAGACGGGTTTATAACGCCGATGTCACTGCCTTGAACCTGCATGACCAAGGGGCGGGCGCCGGTGTTTTGGCCATTTTCCATTTTGGTCGCGCCATAAGGCATAATGTGACCGCCCCATGTGCTGGCCGTCATGGCCTCAGTGATCGCGGTGCGATCTGCCGATCCGGCGCGCTCGATCGCATCAAGAGTGAACATCATAGCGGTATAGGCAAGAAAGACCTCATAATTATAGTGTAGGCCTGCCGCATTGGTTTTTTTCTGTAGTGCCAGAGCGCCAGCATTTCTCGGGTCAAACCAATGATTGCAATCCATGACATATTGCGCCGCATCAGGGAATTCGCTGACAAAACGGTACTGTGATGAGGCTCCACCCAGAACCGAATAAATCGCCTTTGGCTGGACTTTTTGCCGCTGCAAAGTGCGCAGAAACAACACGCCCTCATTGTAATAATGCGATGGGATCAAAACGTCTGGGTCGATCTCTTTTAGTTTCAGGGCAATGTTGCGAAAATCCTTATTAGGGGTGGGATGCGACAGCACCTCCACCACTTCGATGCCCGCTGGCGCCAACCCCTTGGTCATAATGCCAGCGATACCAGCTCCAAATCCAGTGGTTTCCTCATTCACAATCGCAACGGTTTTTGTGGGATTGCCCGCCGCTTTATTGACTGCCAAAAAACCTTCGACGCCGGCTTTGGTGATTGCCCCAAACCCAGGGCCAAAGCGGAAGGTATTGGTTAAGCCTCGGCTGACAATCTTATCACTGACACCGACATCGACCGCATGTGGAATCCCGTGTTTCGCGGCCGCCTGTGTTGTTGCCAGACAAATGTTGGACGCATAGGCCCCAACGATTGCCGACACGCCCGCATCAGCCATTTTTTCCACTTCGCCTGCGCCGACTTCGGCCTTGGATTGCGCATCTCCCAGCATTGCGTCAATCGCTGCGCCTCCTAGAGATTTGATCCCTCCGCTGGCGTTGACCTCTTCGATTGCGGCAAGCGCGCCAAAGCGGCATTGGCTGCCAGAGTATTGCGCCCAACCGGTAACCGGATGGATCACCCCGACTTTAACAGGGGCTGCGGCCCGCACAACATGCGGAAACCCCGAGATGCCCGCCGCCGCAAGCGCTGTGCCCGCCGTCGCACCTTGAATGAATGAGCGTCTGGTGGTGTTTTTGATCTTATTTTTCATTGTCGTTCTCCTCTGTTTTTATTTTGTATTTTTATGCTTTCACTCTCCGGCCATCAGCCAGGATCGTGCACTTTCGCTGCCAACACGTGATAACATCATCCGGTGCTGATACCGATCAGGGCGATATAGGGCGGTGATATACTCGACCGGACGCTCGCTCTGATCGTAAACAACACGGTCAATTTTCAGCAGCGGCGAGCCAAGCTCTAACCCAAGTGCTGCCGAAACCTCGACGTCGGCTAATGTTGCCGAAATGGTCTGTTCTGCGCGACTGATAACCACGCCCGATCGCTCCAATAACGTGAGCAGAGGGCGCTCTGCAAGATCGCCGCGACTGTAAGACCGCCCGACCCAGTCTGGCACATGCGTTACAAGGTAGGAAAACGGCTCTTTTTCCAGCAGACGCACCCGCACAGCGCGCTGCACCAGCGCCGTCTCGTCGCAGCATAATGTGCGCGACACTACATCTGTCGGGCGTACATATTCAAAGGCCAAAAGACTTACTTCGGTCTCAAGGCCCATCGCCAGTAAATTTTCTAAAAGGCCTTCCACGTTGGCTTTGACCGGGGGAGTCGGTGCATGAAACACCACTTTCGTTCCGCGACCGCGCTCTCGCAGTACCAAACCGTCACCCGCCAGATCATTGAGAGCTCTTTTGGCGGTGATGCGCGAAACCCCAAAAGTTTCAGAGGTTTCTTGCTCGCTGGGCAAGAGTGCACCAAAACCATATTCCCCGGTCAGGATCTTGTTACGCAGGATCAAATACACCTGATGATACAATGGCATCGGCAACCGCTCGTCAACATGGCCTGGCGTTGCAAGGCGGTCTGCGGTCGGGTTGGGGGGGACCAGATTACTCACCTTAGATGTCACAGGCCCACCTCATTCATTTGCGCGTGTTTGTGCCGCTTATCTGACAAATCAGATGGGCAGCTAGACATAAAAATATATTGTTATACTATTATTACCAAGTCAATGTTTTAACAGCCTGTACCAAACAGAAGACAGCAGGCCAAGAAAGTGGGTGCGATACATGAAGCGGGTTTTAGTTATTGTTCCGTTTCCGATGTCAGAGGAAAATCTTAGGGCCCGGCGCGCACAGCTTGCAGCGGTTGATTTAAATCCGGAGATGAATTTTACCTTCAAACCGGTGCGCGCCGCACCGAGAAATTACGTCAGTCAGGTTGATATGGCGCTGGCAGATTTGGGCATATTCGACGCGGGGCACACCGCCCAGAAAGACGGGTTTGATGCGGTCTGTATCGACACAATGAGCGATTCAGGCGTCGCTGCACTGCGTTCGGTATTATCAATTCCGGTGATTGGGCCAGGGCGGGCATCAATCCTCATGGCGATGATGCTCGGAAACCGTTTCTCAATCTTAACCATGTGGCAAAAATGGCGGCATCTATACGACAAAACGTTGTCTGATCTTGGGATGACTGCTGCCTGTGCCTCAATTAGGTCCATTGATCTCGCCCCAGATAATCTTGGGCTGCTTGACGGCAAGGAAGACGTGATATTTCCATTGCTTGAGGCCGAGGCAAAACGCGCTATCGGCGAGGACCGCGCCGAAGTTATCCTGCTTGGATCCACCACAATGCATCAAGTGCATGCCCATCTCAGCGCCACTTTAGATGTGCCAGTGATCAATCCCGGACCGCTCTCGTATAAGCTGCTTGAAGCGATGTTGGGCTTGGGGTTGAGCCACAGCCGTAACGCACATCCCACCTCACCCGTGCCGCGCGACGACATGATTGTGGCAATGATGACGGCGGCCGAAGCTTTCAAGCATTAGTGCGATTTTGGGCCATGCAGGGTATTGGCGCCTGCCATATAGACATTAACGGCGCTGAACATACCCTTGGTGACGGTGAAAAAGTTGCAGTTGGATTTATACACCAAACTGTCATCAGGCAAGGTATTGGTCACTCGAAATTGTACGGCAACGCGCCCGGCTTTGGGGTCTGTCATAAACTTGAATTGATCATGGCGCACAGATTTATGGCCAGACCAAAGTCGCGCAAACATCGCCGTGATTTCAGGACGCCCCTCCAGATGCACCTGATGGGTTTCAACGGTAAAGACGCACTCCGGCGCAAGCGTGGTGAATACCAGATCCAGATCTTCACTGTCGACCCCGGCAAAATATGTCCGCACCATCGCCTCGAGTGTGCCGCTATCTGGGCTCATGACCCGGTCACAGTCATGGGCATGTCATTCCAGATTTGCTGCGAGGTAATAAGGCCCGCCGTCAGCACAAAGCGGTCGACAAAGCGGATGTCGGCAAAGTCAGTACTATCGTGCCAGACCCCCGATAATGTGCCGTTGCAAAAAACCGTTGCATCACGGCCATGGAAACTGACATCGGTTGACAGGAAGGTTTTCGAAATAGAGCGGTAGCGCGATTGCGCCCATTTGGAAAATTCGGCGGGTGTTTTGAAACGCTGATTTCCAGGGCAGATTATTTCAAACGTGTCACTTAAAAACAAGGTGGCCGCCTCTAGATTGCGGTCCTCCATGGCTTTTAGATAGCGATGAACAATCTGCTCGGGTTGCTCTGGGGCACTGGCGGGTGTGCGGTGTTGGCGGCCCCGCATATAGTTATCGGGCGCGACCTCTTCGATCGTGACGGTCACAAGGTTCGGATCGGCCCCGATGGCCGAGCAGGCCGCATCCGTCAGGCGTTCTGACAACAAACG
>DDEJ01000102.1:58264-65681 GCA_002336405.1 Rhodobacteraceae bacterium UBA1957 | reverse complement strand
GACACGCGGATTATGATTCCGCTGCTCTAACCACCTGAGCTACTCCGCCACAAGGGGGCCGTTTACGTAAATTCAACCAGCGCGTCAACCCAACAAGACAGGCTGCTAAGATTTTATTCACACCAAACGGAATGAATTGGCCAAGCCAAGTATTGAATATGCGGCACGCCCTCATCGCGTGGTCAAACAGAACAAAACCCAAAAGTTCAAATAAAGGCCAAAAGGCATATGATCGACGACTCACCAAGACCAAATACCTGAACTTAGATGCGGCAAACGTCTACGCAACGAATTGTGGAGCAGTGTAGCCTTTACTGACCTGCGGGACAACAATGGTCCCATAATAGCTTGTCTCTGAGAGCTTGATAAGGTGTTTGACCGTTGTGCGCGCCCTGCAGTCCGGCAAAGTTGTAGAACCGTTCCCATTCGTCGAATTTGGCCTCCCGATCGATGTCGCCTTTGTAACTGAGTAGCTGGTAGAATTCCTACTGATCAGAATGGTGGGGCCGCTCGAGCTTGCCGTTCTGTTCCATTGAGGCATTGCGCACTTTATGTAGACGCGCCTGATCCCGAGGTCTTCAACTTGCCAATGAACTTGACCTGCAACTCGTGACTGTTGTCAGTCCAGACTTCTCGAATGCGGACCGGAAAGTTCTCAATGATGTGGTCAATGCAATTGATGGCGTTGGCCTGCATGTGTTTATCAAAGACCTTGAGCGCGCGAATTCTGATCGCGTCATCAGTCGCAATATACTAAAATCAACACATTTTTTCTCCAATTTTTCTTTTAAACAAAGAAACTTAACATTCACGTAAATGTGATGACCTGGAACCTGCTTTTGATCGAGTTTGGTGTGCAATTTACGCATCTGCGTGCCTTTGGGCGGACGGTTGAGACCGTTGCACTCAAGGAGGCGGTAAACCCCTGCATCCAAGATTTTGATTCCGTGATAACGATCCAAATTGGCCCCAGATGATATTTGCGGCACAGATACAGACCGTTTTCCACAATCCCTGGCAGCGTATGATTGGCGGGGTATGATTGGCAGGGTTATGCGGAATTGATTTGGCTGTTACCAATCCAGCTTCGTCATGCTTTGGACATGCATCACACCATTGATAAAAATCCGACCTGCCAATCCTAAAATACCAGTAGGCCTTACGGGCATTACCAACCCTCTCAACCTGCTGGAGCACCCTAAGTTTGCGGTGAATGCTACGTTCTTCGTTCGTCATAAACTCTTCCTCCATCCCAATTCTGGTAATTTAGGGGAAGTGCCCCGAGAGAAGGTACATATCTACTGCGCACCACTTGCGATCAATGTATCTTCTCCACCAAAATTTAAACAGAACTGTTGTCATCAAAGCGGAACATTTTATTCTAAGGCACAATGGTCTTGTCCCGGTTTAGTTTCGGTCTCTTTCGAGTAATGTTTGCTATGAAGGAGAGCACGAATGGCACAGAGATACACAGACGCGTTTCGGCGTGATGCCGTGTGCATCGCGATCAGCAGCAGCTTAACGCGGCCCCAGCTTTCGTCAGATTTGGATGTGGGTCTTTCGACGCTGATCAAATGGGCTGAACAGCATCAAAATGATGACCTGATGTCAGGACCGCATGAAGACGTTGAAAGAGAGAACACCCGCCTTCGCAAAGAAGTCCACCTTCTGCGCGAGGAGAGGGAAGTGTTAAAAAAGGCGGCAATCCAGTGACCGTCAGGGCATTGCACAGCAATGCACCGAAAGGTTTCTTTGCGGGCCAAAGCTGGTGAGATTTTCTTTCATCGACACCTGAAAGCAAAAATGACCAGTCGCGTTTTTCTGCAAAGTTATGCACGTCACATCGCGCGGGTTCCCTGCTTGGCGGGTGCGCCCGATGAGCCAGCGACAGTGGGGTGATATGGGGATCTTAGCTCATATCTGTGAACAGCGCCGCTTAAGCCTGCAAAGCTATGGGCGGCCTCGGATGGCCGAGGAACGGCAAGAACTGTTAGTAAAGGTGGGCCATCAGAGGGTCGGACGTCTGATGGGCGAGAATGGCACCAAGATCATCAAAACCCAGAAATACCAGCCGACGACGGACAGCGATCACAGGTTCAACACTGCGCCAAACCTACTGGAGACGAACTTCTCAGCTGATGTCTCCAACCAGAAATGGCTGGAGACATCAGTTATATCAGGACCAGCGAAGGCTGGCTGTATTTGACCATTATCCTTGATTTATATTCTCATCGCGTCATCGGTTGGGCCATTGGCAACCAGATGAAGCAAGATCTGGCGATCTGGATATGGCAGTGGCATTGCGACAACCACCCGAAGGGTGCATTCACCATACCGATTGTGGGTCGCAATATTGTTCCAACGAGTACCAGAAGCACCTGTCCAAGCATGGCTTAAAGGTCTCGATGAACGGCAAGAGAAATTGTTATGACCATTCTATGGTTGAGACATTCTTCAAGACCATCAAGGCAGAGCTGATCTGGCGCAATCTTTGGGACAGACGCCTTTAGGCCGAGGGCGCGATATTTCGCTCTATTAATGGGTCCTATAACCCACGCCGTCGACATTCATCACTCGGCGGCAAAAGCCCGTTGGCATTTGAGCGAAAGGGCGCATAACTGAGTTGAGAGACCTGAACGCAAGCGGGACAAGACCACAATCGATGCTCGAAAATAAAGATTCGCAAAAACAACGCACGCTGAAACACTCGCCATGCATATGGAAGCCTCGGTGGGCAGGTCAAAATCACCACACTCAAGCAGTGTTCAATAGACGATTGCATTGGTTCATTTAAAAAAACTATAACAAAGTTAACATGATATATGATCGGAAAAGACCCAAAACTCACTGGAGTTTGAACGTAGTCTATTGTGTCAAATTGGTCATGGTCACGAACCTGAGATGATGCTCGCGGATAGGCTGCAGTTTGCGCGCTTACTAACATCAGGATTGATTATTACGCAACGTCATCTATACTCAAACTCTGCTTGACGTCACAGTCGATCAAAGCGACTGACTGCCACAGATTAGGATATAGACAAATAACCATGATGGAGAGACCTATGACAGCCCTACGCAGCCGGGGACGGCCACGCAAAGCGTCAAAAATCCAAATCGTGGAAAATGCAATGGCGCTCTACTGGCACGACGGGTTGTCGTCCAGATCTTTAAACGAAATGTGCCGCCAACTCGAAGTGTCCAAACCAGGCTTGTATCGAGAGTTTGGTGGCGAAGACGGGTTGATTGCCGAATGTCTGACGCTCTACGGGCAGACAGCCAACGAAACGTTCGGGGCTATTGTCAAAGATGACAAACCATTTCAGTTTCAATTAAGCAGGTTCATCGATAAAATTTTTACGCTCCACGACCAGTTCCCTGAGGGATGTTTGGTGATGCAAGCCACGCAGGAACATCGCGACCTTGGACAGGCATCTCTAGACGCTTTGCGGTCTGCCAGAGAAAGTTTTTTTGAAATAGTCCACCATTGGGTGCAGAATGCAAAAAAACGCGGCGCTATCGCATCAAATGTTTCAACCAAAGTCGCCTCATTTCTGATCTTAGCCCAAATACACTGCGTTCATTCTGGCTTGGTAGGTGGGCTCACAAAAGAGACAGTTCGGGAACTGATTGATTTATCCTTGCAGTCAGTGGTCCGACCAGCGCAGTTGCACTGATCGGTTTCTATTTAGATAGCTTTATTTTTCAATAATGCGCCCTGCCAAGTAAGGCTGGTACGGCGCGTTAGCCGCCATATATTCTGCAACAACATCGGCCAAGTCGGGCCCGAAATCATAGACATTTTTGGCCGTCTTGAACATTCTGTAGCCATCCCCTCCATTGCGGACATAATTGTTTGACACCACGGAATACACCTTGTTGAGATCAAGCGGCACGGTGCCCCCACTTAGCATCACCTGCACATCCCGCATGCGGTTACCAATCGTGGCCGCAGGGTCGAATGCGTATGTCAGGCCCGCCACCTGCGGAAAGCGGCCTGCACCCTTCTCGACTTGGCTGACGCCGTTTTCCAATGCTTCCAGCAACGTCGCCCCTGAAACCTCAAAGGTTGAGAGGGTGTTTTGAAATGGTAAAACGGTCAATATTTCGCCCATTGTCACCTCGCCGGCGTCAAGACTGGCACGAATACCACCACCATTCTGAATGGCAATCTGGACCCCTTGGGGTTTAACACGCTCCAGCATCGCATCGGCGATCAAGACCCCCATCTCACATTCGTGGGTGCGGCACCCACCGACGATCATCTCAGCCCCAACATGGGCCACAATCTTTTGGCGTATTGCGTCCAAGGGCGCTGCTGCTTTGGCAATACGCTGCACCGTTTGCGCGTCCTCACCAACTGCCACATCCATAATCAACGGCTCTCCCGTTGCGCTGACAACCACACCGTCCTCATCGAACAAAACCGTCAGTTCGCCCAGAAACTTTCCATAGGCATAAGCCGACACAATTGCGGTATTGCCAACCACCGTTGGATAGGGCCCCTCAGCGCGATCAGAAATATTTGAAAGAAACGTATTGGAATGCCCCCCAACGATCACATCCACACCCGTGGTGGCGGCCGCAATCCGCTGATCCACGCCATACCCCGAATGTGACAATACGATGATTTTATTCACTCCCTTGGCATTCAGGCTGTCAACTTCACGCTGTACTGCCGCTACCGGGTCTGTGAAACTTATGTTGTCCCCCGGGCTGGCCAGATCTGCGGTGTCCAAAGGCGTCAACCCGATCAAGCCAAGTTTTTCACCACCGCGTTCGATAACCGCAGATTTTGCCAGCTTGCCCAACAGGCGCGGCTCAGCGCTAATATCTGCATTTGACATCAAAACCGGGAATGTGACCGCATCGATAAAACCGCTCAGGACCTCCGGTCCATCATCAAATTCATGGTTGCCGACCGTCATGGCGTCATAGCCCAATTTATTCATCATTTCAGCCGCCAACCGGCCTTTGTAATAGGTATAAAACAGGGTTCCCTGAAACTGATCACCACCATCTACCAAAATTGAATTGGGGTTGCGTTGGCGTGCCTCTGCAACCGCCGTTGCCAATCGAGCGGAGCCACCAAAGCATTTTCCCTCAGCATTGTCGGCAGGATCGCAGGCGCTGTCATATTTGCTGATCGGTTCAAACCGCGCATGGAAATCATTGGTATGCAGAATGGTTAGGCGATAATCAGCAGCCGCGATTTCGGTACTGACGCCAAAAATAACAAGGCTTAAAACTAATCTAAAAATCATCTGAAATACTCCTAAAAGCATAAATATACAGATAGTAAAAACACTATAGCCTGTGTAAGTCAAAACCTGATTGGGGCCGGTGCCATAATTATCACCCACCCCTGCTTGACGGCTGACCATGTTAGAGGCATCACCGCGCTATGCTTATTTATAAAATACTCCGCGAGAGCGAATGGGCCCTGTTGAGCAACGACGGAGTGACCAAGGGCGCTCCGATTGATTTGGCAGATGGGTTTGTTCATTTTTCAACCGCAGCACAAGCGGCAGAGACCGCCACCAAACATTTTGCGCAAGAAGACGGCCTGATGTTGCTGGCGCTTGAGGCCGATCGTTTGGGGCCAGATTTAAAGTGGGAGCCCTCGCGCGGCGGCGCGCTGTTCCCACATTTGTACCGCGCTCTGCATCTGGACGATATCGTGTGGTCAAAGCCCTTGCCAAAGGTGAATGGCACACACCAATTCCCCAAAGACATGTCATGAAGATGGTCGAAAAACTGGGTCTCATTGCCCTGCGCCGCCTTGATCCGGAACGGGCGCATGGGGTTGCTTTGAAGGCCCTTCAGATGGGACTTGCCCCCACAGCCACACCCCACGGGATGACGTCCTCGCGGCTGCAGTGCCAAATCGCCGGATTGCAACTGGACAATCCGCTTGGACTGGCGGCCGGGTTTGACAAAAACGCGCAAGCGATTAAGCCACTGTCGCGCGCTGGGTTCGGCTTTTTGGAAGTAGGGGCGGCGACCCCACAGGCCCAAAGCGGCAATGCCAGACCGCGCCTGTTTCGCCTGACCGAGGATCGTGCTGTCATCAACCGCTTTGGCTTTAACAATGACGGGATGGTAACAATTGCCAAGCGGATGGAACACCGCCCAAAAGGCGCGGTGGTTGGTCTTAATCTGGGCGCCAATAAAGATAGTGCGGATCGCGCTGAGGATTTCGCGAAAGTACTGGCCCATTGCGGCCATGCGTTGGATTTTGCTACGGTCAATGTCAGCTCACCCAACACCGAAAGCCTGCGTGACCTTCAAGGAAAAGCCGCGTTGAGTGCGCTGCTGGCTGGGGTATTGGACACCAACAGCGCCCTGCCCCACCCGATCCCAATCTTTGTGAAAATTGCGCCAGACCTGGACCGCCACGAACTTGACGACGTGGCCGAGGTTGCGCTCTCGTCTGGCATAGATGGCATTATTGCCACCAACACAACGCTCAACCGCGAGGGATTGCACAACCGCCACCGCAGCGAAAAAGGTGGCTTGTCCGGTGAACCGCTGTTTGAACGCTCAACGCAAGTTCTCGCCCGTTTGTCAGAGCTGACAGATGGCAATTTACCCTTGATCGGTGTCGGCGGCATCAGCAGTGCCGAAGACGCTTACGCAAAGATTCGCGCCGGCGCGCAAGCGGTACAGCTGTATTCGGCGCTGGTCTACAAGGGGCTGTCACTGGTGAAAGACATCACCACCGGTCTTGATGCCTTATTGCAACGCGATGGCTTCGATAACGTCTCCGAGGCCGTAGGAACAGCGCGCGCCGACTGGTTGTAAATTCCGCAATCGGCGACTTGACCTATTTATAATCTACCTATAGTTGTAAATTGCTATGTGGCTTAATAAATGGGTAGCTGCAATGACGTCACCTGCAACCACAAAACCTATAACGGCAGCCAACCGCGACCAATGAGATGCATCGGCAAAATACCATGCGCAGTCAGATCAATGCTCCACGCTGAAACAGGGTTTCGGTGAAAAGCAATAATCAGTTCTGGATGATATTGTTTCAGCTGGTTTGACATCAGCTGGGGTGGACGGCGCCAAGATTGTGCAAATCGGGTGCAATAACGGGCACGAGATTCTGTCAACCTTTTCCCTTGGCGCGCGCCGGGGGTTGGGGGTGGATCAATCGCAGCAATTTTTACAACAGGTCCAAACACTGCAAGCCATTTCAGGGCATAATTGCCAATTTTTATGTAGCGATATCTATGCATTGCCAAGTGATATCGAGCAGGATTTTGACATCGTCCTGATTACCATAGGCGTTCTGAACTGGATGCCTGATCTCACCTAGTTTTTTGAGATTGCCACAGGTCTGTTGCGACCGGATGGCCATATGCTGGTTTATGAAACCCACCCCTTTTTAGAGATGTTTGATCCAGACAGTACG
>DDEJ01000102.1:57362-57858 GCA_002336405.1 Rhodobacteraceae bacterium UBA1957 | reverse complement strand
AAAAATTACCAACCCCGGAAAAAGCTATTGGTTCCCCCATCAGCTTGGCGCAATCGTAAGCGCCACCACAGCCACAGAGCTTCAAATCGCCAAGCTTGAGGACTTCCCTCATTCGATCCGCGAGGTGGAGTATGATATTTTCGTCGGGCGATCGGCACAATTGCCCATGAGCTCTCTTCTGCAGGCCCGGAAACTCTAGTGCGGCAGCCGCGACGACAACAAAACACTACCGCACAGACATCGTACTGGTGTGGGTTCTTGTTGTTCAAATACCCCTTCACCTTTAGGCCCAAACACGAACAAACTTACCGACAGACCCGCTATTGCGCCCTCATACGCTCCAAAAGAGAAAGGGCCTTGGACGACATAGATCGGGTGCGCCATAAATTGAGTCAGACAGGGCTGCTTTCAGCGTTACGAACGCCCATCCCGTTGACCGATAAAAGTTGAGTAATGCCGCCAAATGATCGGCGCCAATTTAAGTCATATCGATCAC
>DDEJ01000102.1:46796-56950 GCA_002336405.1 Rhodobacteraceae bacterium UBA1957 | reverse complement strand
GTGATCCGCAGTGGTCGCAGCCACTTGCAAATCGCCTTTTCCCATTGCAACCGAATAGAGGCTGTTAAACAGCCGCCCACCATTATCGATCGATGCTCGCACCTTTTGATAGCCAAATTACGCCAATACCTTCTGTGCGGCCACTTTGGTTTTTCGCATTTCGCCCTCTGTCAAATGAGCGAACCCAAAAAGCTTTTCTTCATTGGGCCAGCGTTGAAGAACCCAGTCGGTGTTTGAACTTTATTGCGAAATCCTTGAGCGCTTTACATCCTATAGTTCGCATGAGGCCAACTATAATTTCCGATTTGATGTCCGCCTTTCGCAAAAGCGTTCAAGGCTGAGACAGTGTGCCTATTCAACTGTTTTCCAATAACAAATCCAGTCGCGATTATCCCCTCATCCCGGAGGGCCTGATTGATGAACCGCACGCTGGACAAGCCTTCGAACGGTGTCGTTCATGACGGCATCAAATGGGGCAAATCATCGAGTGTGATCGATGTTTCATCTGGCCAAACAAACGGTGGCAGCAATGAGATGAAAGCCGCGACCAGACTGCTGAAAATACATCGCATCAAATCAGGGTACTCAATTTTCAAAAAAACAGCCTCATCCATGCCCAGTTGGTAGTGTAATTTATTTTGTAGGCGGCCTCTTTCATCGCGGCACAAATGCATTTTAATGCAGCGCGACCGCCTCAAGCGCCCGATAGCGCAGGCCAAGTGTCAGCCCCCGCGCCACAAACGAAACCAGCAAAGCCACCCAAAGGCCATGGTTGCCCAAAAGTGGTAACAAACACAGGACAGCCAAAGCGTAGATGACAAAACTCACAAACATCATATTGCGCATGTCGCGGCTGCGGGTTGCTCCGACAAAAATTCCGTCCAGAATGAACGGTCCAAAAGCTAAAAGCGGGGCAATCACCATATAGGGGAGATAATTTCGTGCCGCCAAGCGCACCTCGGGCGCAGTTGTCATGATGTCGATAACCGCTCCGCCAAATAACAGAAATCCAAGCGCAAGAACCAGCGCACTGATGCCCCCCCAAACACCTGCCAAAAGTGCCGCACGTCGCACTTGGCCACGCAATCTTGCCCCAAACGCCTGTCCAACAAGTGCTTCTGCGGCAAAGGCAATTCCGTCTAGACCGTGGGCTGCAATCTGTAAAAACTGCAACAACACCTGATTGGCCGCCAAGGTCACATCACCAAAATCGGCGCCAAGAAATAAAAATGACACCATGATCATTTCCAACAGCAGCGATCGTAGCAGAATATCACGATTAATTGACCACATCAGTCTCAGGCGCGCACGGTCAAAGACCCGCGCCCAGTCGCGCCACGGCGGCGTCATAAACGTATGGCGGCACAGCCAGATCGCCAAAGCAAGCCCACTCCATTCCGCCACAAACGTCGCAATCGCCACACCTTCGACGCCCCAACCCAACCCCAGCACAAACCACAGATCCAGCGCAATATTTAAGCCGTTCATCCACACTTGGATCACCAACACCGCACGGGTACGTTCCTGTGCCACCAGCCAGCCTGTGATACCAAACATCGCAATCGCTGCCGGGGCGCTAAAAATTCGAATTGACATATATTGGCTGGCCAGATTTTCGACCTCGGGAGAGGCTGGCGACAACTGAAATGCAAGCCAGAAGAGCGGCTGTTGCAAAATCACAAACACCATGCCACCACCGGCACCCAGCAATAGAACCCGGGTCAAAAGTGCCGCCACTTCGCCGTGCTGGCCCGCCCCCAAGGCCTGACTGGCCAGCCCGACGGTACCCATCCGCAAAAAGCCGAACAACCAATAAAACGCGCCGAGAATAATCGCCCCAATTCCCACAGCACCGATCGGAGCTGCAGTTCCCATTTGCCCGACCACTGCGGTGTCGACTGCCCCCAGAATAGGCAATGTTACATTGGCCAGAACCACCGGTAGCGCAATATTTAAAATCCGCCTGTGGGTGACCGCCAAGCGATCAACCTCCATCCTATTCAGCTTTCTCAGGCATTAGAAAATGCCCGTTGGCCTGCGCAAATAACCGGGTGCGATTGTCCTGCCACGCCTCAACATTCACCGAGGCATAGCGCCGCCCAGAGCGCGCCACACGCGCCCGGGCATAGGCATCACGCGGCAATCCGGACCGCAGATAATCCACCGTAAAATCGATGGTTTTAGGTAAACGCGGCAGATTGCCGGCCTCGAGCGTCGACAAATCGAGAACGCCAGTTTCCATGTCTTTCCATAACAGTGACCAGCTTAGCTCGATGATCGCCGTAATCTCGAGAAACGCACCGATCGCCCCACCGTGTAATGCAGGCAGTATCGGATTGCCGATCAACTTGTCATCAAACCGCAAAATCGCCGTGAGTTCATCACCACGACGGTCAAATTCAACGCCCAAAAACTGAATATAGGGCACACCTTGCACCAGCGCGTTCAGCGCCACATCGCGCCGCTGTTTGATCTGTTGCACCGGTTCAGGGCGGCGACGGTTGACAGACGGCGTGGTGCTCATGAAACGCGCCCCTCGACCGTAAAGGCGCCAGTAGCTGTGGCAACAGGTCGGCTTTTATCATCGTCAAAAGCGGTTGCACGCACAAAGGCCACCGAACGCGTAACGCGGTAGCAAACGGCGCGGGTGGACAGCGCCTGCCCCGGAGTGGCAGGCCGCATATAGTCAATGCGCAAATCTATTGTCGCCGTGCCACTTGCACAAGCCGGATGACTGATCACCGCAGCGCCACAGCAGGTGTCCATCAACGTCGAGACGGCGCCGCCGTGAAGCACTCCAGTTTTAGGGTCGCCGATAAAACGCGTATCATAAGGCATTGTCATCTCGGCCTCTCCGTCGCCAAGATCGATAAACCTCATGCCCAGCGCAACCGCATGCGGAATGGCTTCCACAAACTGCCGGGCAATTTTACTCTTGTCGACCGCCACCATTAAACCCCGTTATCTGTCTATCTATACAGCTCTATTGCATAAATTTGTAAACCTCTATGTTGCCCTTGCCAAGCCTTAGCCTTAGCTTAGGCACGAGGGAGAAAACTCATGTCTGATCCGCGTTTGACGTTCAAAGAAATGTGCGCAAAATATGACGTCACACCGCGCACATTACGTTATTATGAATATATAGAATTGTTGCAACCCGATCGGGAAGGTCGAGCGCGATTCTATGGTCCGCGCGAATGCGCTCGCATGACGTTGATTCTCCGCGGACGCAGGTTCGGTTTTCAATTGGAAGAACTCCGACAATGGCTGTTGATGTATGAAAAAGAGGGCACCGTCGCGCAGATGAAAACTTGGATCGAGATGGCGGACCGACAGTTGGTTGACTTGGCCATGCAGAAAGAACAATTGCAACTTGCTATGGACGAATTGCAATTACTCCGTAACGAGACAATTCAGGATTTAGAACGCAAAGCCTTATAGAACTAGGTTGGTGCAAGGTCACCCCGCCACAGTAAGGGTATCAGTATTAATTTACGCTTACGTTAACTGCACAATTATAGTATCATAGTATATATGCTTGGTTACACGATATCGAAATTTTTCCACCAAGCACCGAAAGCAAAGAGATCTCAATGTCCAGCGAGACGATGACAATCCAGCAAATGAGCGCAGATTTTGAGGTAACCCCTCGAACACTGCGATATTACGAATCGATCAAGTTGCTTTGCCCGCAGCGCTCTGGACAGCACCGTATCTTTAGTAAGGGTGACCGGGTCCGGCTCAAATTGATCCTGCGCGGCAAACGATTTGGTTTCAGCCTGGAAGAAATCCGCCAGTTACTCGATCTTTATGAAATAGGCGATCAACAACGCACACAGTTTCAGCGAACCTATGAGCTTGCCCAAGAACGGCTGCAAATTATGGAAAAACAGCGCACCGAATTGGACGAGACTATCCATGAATTAAAGCATTTGCTTGAACAGGCCCACACTCACAGTACCGAAAATGGTTGGGTTGAGGGCGACAATTTAAATTAAGCGAACAACAATATTATTATTGGAGGTTATATGCCAAAATATGCAGCACCCATAAAAGAAATAGAGTTTATTTTATTTGACGTGATGGACATCGCCGCCTCGCCCATCCTGGGCTACAGCGACCTTGACCCAGCATTGGTGGCGGCTTTGGTGCATGAAGTCGGAAAAATATCCACTGATATTTTACTACCCTTAAATGCCACCGGCGATACTGAGGGCTGCCGGCTTGAAAACGGGATCGTGCGCACGCCTGATGGCTTTAAGGACGCGTTCAAAGCATTACGGGAGGGCGGCTGGAGCGGGATTGATCTGCCTGAGATCTACGGCGGTCAGGGCATGCCATATTTGATGGGAACGATCGCCAATGAAATATTTTCATCCGGCAACCAGTCTTTGGCAATGTTTCAGGGGCTCACTCACGGCGCCGCCTCAGCGATCCTGGCGCATGGCACCGAAGCGCAGAAATCCACTTATCTGCCACCGATGGTGGCCTGTGAATGGACCGGCACAATGAACCTAACGGAACCGCATTGTGGCACCGATCTTGGACTGATGCGCACCAAAGCAGTCCCGCAAACCGATGGCAGCTATCAAATCACCGGACAGAAAATCTTTATATCAGCCGGTGACCACGACTTGACTGAAAATATTATCCATCTGGTCTTGGCAAGAATTCCCGGCGGCCCAGACGGTATCAAGGGGGTGTCGCTATTTATTGCACCCAAAGTGCTGGTACACAGCGATGGCACTCTGGGCGCACGCAATAGTGTCACCGCCGGCAAAATCGAAACCAAAATGGGCCTGCACGGCAACCCAACATGCGTGATGAACTATGACGGCGCGACAGGCTATCTTTTGGGCGAGCCCCACAAGGGAATGCGCGCAATGTTCACCATGATGAATGAGGCCCGCTTGGGCGTCGGAACACAGGCCATTGCGCAGGCCGAGATCGCCTATCAAAATGCAGTTTACTATGCCAAAGACCGCCAACAGGGGCGTGCCGCGCATGGGGCGCAAAACCCCGCAGACCCCGCTGACCCAATTATCGTACATCCGGATATAAGGCGCGCATTACTGGATCAAAAAAGTTATCTCGAAGGTGGACGGGCGCTCTTACTTTGGGGCTCTGAGTTAATTGATCGCGCACACCGCTCGCAAGACGACGCCGCTTTGGGTTTAATCTCTCTGCTCACCCCGGTGATCAAGGGTTTTCTCTCCGATGAAGGCTACAAGATGACAGTTAAGGCCCAGCAGGTTTTTGGCGGCTACGGCTATATCGAAGAGGCAGGCATGTCACAATTCACCCGCGATGCCCGCATTACAATGATCTATGAGGGCGCAAACGGGGTACAGGCGCTTGATCTGGTGGGTCGAAAACTTGGCCAAGAGGGCGGGCGCCATATCCGGGCCTTTATCAAAATCGCAACCAGCTTCATCGACAGCCATAAAAGCGAGGATGCGCAATTTGAAAAAACCTTTACTGCCCCGCTCGCCGCAGCTCTGAAAGACCTGCAATCGGCCAGTATATACTTCATGCAACACGCCCCGACAGAACCGAACACTGTCTTGGCAGGATCTTATGACTTCATGCACCTCTTCGGGCATACCTGTATGGGTCTGATGTGGGCACGCATGGGATGGGCGGCACATGAAGCTCTAAAAAATGACCCATCTGACGCAGCGTTTTACAAGACGAAACTGACCACAGGACGTTATTACATGTCACGTCGCCTTCCTGCCACCGCACTGCACCTGCAACGGATTAAAAGCGGTGGCGCGATGGTAATGGCGCTGGCCGAGGCCGATTTCTAACTAAGAAAGCGGGGCTTTAACGAAACACAACACAAGACATTGTCGCATTTGGCCGTGTTTTGACACAAACGCAACCAGGCGGTACAAGCCCTCCCGATACTCCGCGACACTCAAACCTTCACAGCGCCCGGACGTGTGAAGTTGCGGTAAAGAGCAAATTTAAGGAGATATTTCATGCAGTCTGCGTGGATGAACGATGAACATAAGATGCTGGCCGATATGACGGAAAAATTCATCCATGAAGAATGGGTGCCGCATTTTGGCCGTTGGCGCGATCAGGGTGAAATGGACCCCTCCACATGGCAGCAAGCCGGTGAATTAGGTCTACTTTGCCCTTCAATTCCAGAAGAATACGGAGGCCCCGGAGGAGATTTCGGCCACGAGGCTGTCATTCTCATGGAGGGGGCCCGCTCAAATCTGGCAAGCTGGGGGCACGGGATCCATTCAGGAATCGTGGCGCATTACATTCTCTCCTACGGGACCGAAGAACAAAAACAACGCTGGTTGCCCAAAATGATATCTGGCGAGATTGTCGGCGCGCTGGCGATGACCGAACCCTCAGGCGGTTCAGATGTGCAAGCGATTAAGACAAAAGCGGTCAAAGATGGCAATCTCTATCGCCTCAGCGGTCAAAAGACCTTTATCACCAACGGCCAACATGCCAATTTAATCATCGTTGCCGCCAAGACAAATCCCAAAGAAAAGGCCAAGGGCATGTCGCTGATTGTGCTTGAAACAGACGGTGCTGAGGGTTTTCAACGCGGCCGCAATCTTGACAAAATTGGCCTGAAAGCAGGCGACACCTCTGAATTATTTTTCGACAATATCGCCATTCCTCCCGAAAACCTGTTGGGCGGGGAGGAAGGCCAAGGCTTTTACCAGATGATGAAACAGCTCCCACAGGAGCGGTTGATCATCGGCTGTGGCTCGGTCGGGGCAATGGAAGGCGCAGTCTCACGAACCATTCAGTACTGCAAAGAACGCGAGGCCTTTGGCGGCCCGTTGACCCAGTTTCAGAACACCCGCTTTAAACTGGCTGAAGTGAAGACAAAAACCACTGTATCTCGAGCATTTCTTGACGAATGTATCATGGAACATCTCAACGGAGAATTGACCGTCGAGAAGGCGGCTATGGCGAAATACTGGCTGACCGACACGCAGGGTGAAGTCATAGATGAATGTTTACAGTTGCACGGTGGCTATGGTTACATGCAGGAATATGACATCGCCGAAATGTGGACGGACGCGCGCGTGCAACGGATATACGGCGGTACTAATGAAATTATGAAAGAACTGATCGCGCGTTCTTTATAAACGAAAAGCCGGCGCTCTGGCGCAACACCCAGCGCACCGAAAATAAATATCAAAGCGCCAAAGCCTGAGCGTCTCAAAATCAAACTGGGCAACTGCTGGCCCCAAGTACCCGAATAGGAGTGACTATGACCCTACAACTGCATTGCTTTGGTGAAAGCGGTCACAGCTATAAGGCGGCGCTTGCTTTGGAAATGAGCAGTCTGGACTGGACACCCGTGTTTATCGATTTTTTTTCAGGGGCCACGCGTAGCGCAGACTATCACACAACGCTCAACCCAATGGGCGAAGCGCCAGTGCTTATTGACGGAGAGATCAGACTGACACAATCGGGCGCAATCCAGGACTATATCAGCGAAAAGACCGGCAAATTTGGTGGTACCAATGCCGCCGAACGCCGCGAAATCCTGCGCTGGGTGCTTTGGGACAATCATAAACTCTCATCCAACGCCGGCACGTTGCGCTTTATGATGAATTTCCTACCAGAAGCAAAGCGGTCAGCCGATGTGATCGGTTATCTCTCTGGTCGATTAAAAGCGTCATACAAGGTGCTGGATACCCATCTTGCGGGCCGCGACTGGATTGTATCAGACACCCTAAGCAACGCTGACATGACCTGCTGTGGTTATCTATATTACCCCGAACCCTTTGGATTTAAACGCCAAGACTGGCCTAACATTGACCGTTGGCTCGACAATATTGCTGCCAAACCCGGCTGGAAAGCCCCCTATGATCTGATGCCCGGCAGCCCGGCTGACCGCGCGTAAACGGAGATTATCATGACCGACGCTTATATCTATGACGCCCTGCGTACCCCTCGCGGAAAAGGCCGCAAAGACGGCGCGCTGCACGAGTTATCTGCGCTACGGCTGTCTGCGCAAACGCTGAATGCATTGAAAGAACGTAACAATCTGTCCGGTCACGCAGTCGAGGATGTGATTTGGGGCAATGTTACCCAAGTTGGCGAACAGGGCGGTTGCCTGGCACGCTCGGCGGTGCTGGCCTCGGATCTGGATCAATCGATCCCCGGCTTGGCGATCAACCGGTTTTGTGCCTCGGGGCTTGAGGCGGTCAATCTAGCGGCCAATCAGGTGCGCGGTGGCGCCGGCAACGGCTATATTGCCGGCGGCGTTGAAATGATGGGTCGCGTTCCAATGGGCAGCGATGGTGCCGCAATTGCCGTTGACCCAAGCCTGGCAATGGAGACGTATTTTGTTCCCCAAGGCATCAGTGCAGACCTGATCGCCACGCAATACGGATTTAGCCGCGATGACGCCGATGCGTTGGCCGTTGAATCCCAACGCCGTGCCAAAGCCGCTTGGGAAGACCATAGGTTTGACAAATCGGTCATGACCGTGCGTGATCAAAACGGTTTGACGATCCTTGATCGGGACGAATACATGCGCCCCGAAACCAATATGCAAAGCCTCGGGGCGTTAAAGCCATCGTTCAAAGATATGGGCGAGGCGATGCCCGGTTTTGATAAAGTCGCTCTGATGCGGTACCCGCATCTGCAACGGATTGACCATATTCACCATGCAGGCAATTCATCCGGTATCGTCGATGGCGCAGCCGCATTGCTGATCGGCAATAAGGCCTTTGGGCAAGAACACGGGCTGAGCCCGCGCGCGCGCATTCGCGCCACGGCAAAAATTGGAACGGACCCCACAATCATGCTGACCGGACCGGTGCCGGTGACCGAAAAAATCCTGAAAGACGCGGGCATGAACATCGGTGATATCGATCTGTTCGAGGTCAATGAGGCCTTCGCTTCGGTGGTGTTGCGCTTTATGCAGGCCTTCGATGTCGACCACGACAAGGTCAACGTCAACGGCGGATCCATCGCTATGGGCCATCCTCTTGGGGCAACGGGGGCAATCATCCTTGGCACGCTGCTCGATGAGTTGGAACGCAGTGGCAAAAGCACCGGACTGGCGACCCTGTGTATCGCATCCGGCATGGGTGCCGCGACAATCATCGAGCGGGTCTAATGCCAAAAACCGCCATACCTGACCTGCAAAACGAGGTTCCCAAACCGCATCCGGTTTTGGGATGTCTGCTTGGCGCGTATGATTATAGCATAATCGGTGAGCCTGGTGGCCTGACGCAGTTTGGCGTCCATATCGAAGTCTTGCGCCCGGGGTCAAAATCATCACTGCGCCATTGGCACGAAACCGAAGATGAAATGATCTATATGCTGTCAGGCGAGGTGGTTTTAATTGAAGAAGCTGAAACCCGCTTGTGCAAGGGCGATGCCGCCTGTTGGCCTGCGGGTGCGGCCACCGCCCATTGTCTTGAAAACCGCAGCGATGCCGATGCCAGCTATCTGACCATCGGCGCCCGCAATCAATTAGATACAATTCATTATCCTGATCACAACCTGATCACCCACAAGGATGGAGCAGCGCGCCGCTACAGCCAGAGCGACGGCAGCCCCTACCCCGAGAGGACCTCAAAATGACAGATTTCACCCTCACCAAAGAGACCAATGGCATTGCGACAATCATTTGGGATTGCGAAGGCAAAGCTATGAACATCATGACCATCGACGCCCTGCAGGCATTGAACGGTTTGATCGACACCGCCTTGGCCGATGACGCCATCAAGGGTATCATCATCACCAGCGCAAAACCCGACTTTGCCGCCGGTATGGATCTAAACGTATTGGGCGCGATGACGTCGCACGCCGGCCATGCGCCGGCACAAGCGTTATTTTCAGCCATCTCGAATATCCACGCCATGCTACGCAAGATTGAACGGGCCGGTATGGATCCTAAAACAAACAAGGGCGGCAAACCGATTGCCAGCGTCTTACCCGGCACGGCCCTTGGCATCGGGTATGAGCTGCCTTTGGCGACCCACAGAATTTTTGCCGCAACCAACCCAAAGGCCAAAATTGGCCTGCCTGAAATCTTGATTGGTATTTTTCCCGGGGCCGGCGGCACAACACGTTTGTCGCGAAAAATGGGTGCCATGGCCGCAGCCCCCTATCTTTTAGAGGGCAAGACACTGTCACCCCAAAAGGCCAAGTCG
>DDEJ01000102.1:35021-46378 GCA_002336405.1 Rhodobacteraceae bacterium UBA1957 | reverse complement strand
TGGGATGCGAAGGGCTATAAAATGCCCGGTGGCACACCCTATCATCCAGCAGGTTTCATGACATTTGTCGGAGCTTCTGCAATGATCAACGGCAAAACCCAAGGCGCGTTTCCGGCCGCTAAGGCGCTGTTGAGCACTGTCTATGAGGGCGCGCTGGTTGATTTTGATACCGCGCTGAAAATCGAAGCGCGCTGGTTCACCAATATTTTGACTAACCCCAGTTCCTCGGCGATGATCCGCAGTTTGTTTGTCAATAAAACTGCGCTGGAAAAGGGCGCGGTGCGGCCACAGGGTATTGCCGATCAATCGGTCAGAACCGTGGGCGTCTTGGGCGCAGGTATGATGGGGGCCGGCATCGCGCTGGTCTCGGCGATGGCAGGGATAAAGGTGATATTGATCGATCAGCAACAACCGGCTGCCGATCGCGGCAAAGCCCATAGCGCCAACTATATGGACAAGGGCATCAAACGCGGCAAAGCCACCGCCGAAAAGAAAGCCGCCGTGCTGGAGCTTATCACTGCAACAACGGATTACGCGGCTCTCAAAGACGCCGACTTGATTATCGAGGCGGTTTTCGAAGACCCCACAGTCAAAGCCAGCGTCACCAAAGCGGTTGAAGCAGTCATCGCAACAGATTGCATTTTTGCGTCGAACACCTCGACCCTGCCGATCAGCGAGTTGGCCAAAGCCTCAACCCGGCCAGATCAATTTATCGGTATCCATTTCTTCAGCCCCGTGGAACGCATGGCGCTGGTCGAGATTATAAAAGGCAAACAGACAGGTGACCGGGCTGTCGCCAAAGCGCTAGATTATGTCCGACAGATCCGCAAGACACCCATCGTGGTCAATGATGCGCGGTTTTTCTATGCCAACCGCTGCATTATACCCTATATCAACGAGGGCATTCGCATGGTGTCAGAGGGCGTCGCACCGGCGCTGATCGACAATGCGGCAAGAATGCTGGGCTTTCCTGTGGGACCATTGCAATTGGTCGACGAGACCTCGATCGATCTTGGCGCAAAAATCGCCCGAGCCACCAAAGCCGCGATGGGCAACGCCTATCCAGACGGGGCTGTGGATGAGGTGATTTTCAAAATGGAGGATCAGGGTCGTCTGGGGCGCAAAGCCAAAGCCGGTTTTTTTGCCTATGACGACAGTGGCAAACGTCTTGGATACTGGGACGGTCTGGGCGACCAGTATCCCCTGGCCGCTATGCAACCAGAATTGACCGATGTGCAGCACAGGCTGATGTTCGCGCAAGTCCTCGAAGCCGTCAAAGCGCTGGAAGAAGGCGTGTTGATGGACATCCGAGAAGGTGACGTCGGGGCGATCCTCGGCTGGGGCTTTGCCCCCTGGAGCGGTGGACCGCTGTCGTGGTTGGATATGCTTGGCACCCCCTATGCCGCCCAGCGCTGTGATCAACTGCAAGCCACCTTCGGAGACCGCTTTGGTTGTCCGGATCTGCTGCGCGAGATGGCCGCAAAAAATCAAAGCTTTTACGGCCGCTTCGGCACGGCTGAGCAAGCCGCATAAACCCATTAAAAAGCACCGGAATATAACGCCGGTCTGCCTTGCATGGCGCAGGTTAGGCTGACAGGGAATTCGAATGCAGTATATGTCTATTTTACGAAATATGTCTGTTTTACGTTTTCGCTATTGTGTGTTTTCTCTGGCGCTCGGCTATTGGCTCTATCAATTTTTCACCGCCAATTATGATACTGTCGGGTGGCAGTTTCGCCATTTAACCTTTTGGGGTCTGACCGGCGCAGTCTATGTTGCGTGGTTGATGCTGTCGCTCAGTCGCAAAGGCCTGCCCCCCGCTCATGATGCGCTTGTCTCATCGGTTGCGGTACTCAATGCCATGGTGATGTTTTTATATTGGAAGCTGTATTTTATCGACCCGTCCCTTGTGAATGGCAACGGCCCCATTGTCTGGCATCAAGAATATTATTTACATCTTTGCGGCCCATTGCTTATGATCATTGACGCGCTGTTTCTGAACCGGGCTTTTCAGAACATCCTAAGAGGCGTGTTGATGACCACTATGATTTGTATCGCGTATATTATATGGTCGGAAGCCATTGTGGGGCCCTTCAATATTGAACCCATTGGCAGCGTGACTTCGGGTTTGCCATATCCCTTTCTGAACGATATGGTTTTCATGGAAAGGGCGCTATTTTATGCCACTACAACCGCCACTGGGGTGATGATGTATGCAGGTTTCTGGCTGTTCAGCAAACTGTTGCCCAGACTGATCAGTCAAAAAAATCTATGACCGATCCAAACTGCAGAGGGTTAAATGCGCGTTCTTGTGTTGGGCGGGCCAGGTTTGATCGGCGTCGCTGTGATCAGGGACTTGATCAAACATTGCCATAAAGTTCTGGCCCTAAGCCGCTCGACCAGATCTGTTGCAATTCTAAAGGCGCTTGGCGCCTCGCCATTACGCGGGGATTACGCGCGCCAGAGGCGTGGGTTCAATCCGTCAGGCGCGTCGATGCCGTCATCCAAGTCGCCGCAACCTTTACCGAAGACATGGGGCAGGTTGAAAGCAAGGCCCTGAAGGCGATGATCCAAGCGCTTGGGCGCAAAGATGGCAAAATCCGCCTGATCTATACAGGAGGCGTTTGGCTCTATGGCGCGACCGGCAATTCGATTGCGAATGAGACCACCCAGTTTCAACCGATGCCTGCCTTGGCTTGGATGGTAGAGACCAGCGAGAAATTACTGCACACCCAAGCGTTTGCAACAGCTGTGATACATCCCGCGATGGTCTATCATCAGGTGGGCGGGGCCTTCAGCCGGTTTATAGACTGTGCAAAGCAGCACAAACAGATCGAGATTTGGAAAGATGGAGCAACGCGCTGGCCGCTTATCCACCGCAACGATCTGGCAATGGCGTACCGTCTTTTGCTTGAGCAACCCAAGCTGACGGGCCATTTCAATGCCAGTGCCCAGATCGGTGTTCGGGTTGACACAATCGCCAAGACGATTGCGCAAAAATACCGCAGCCCCAATGGTTTTAAGGTCATACCCGCCGCCACTGTGCGTCAAAAATACAGGTTTTGGGCAGACGGGCCAATGCTGGACCAGCAAATGGCATCACCGAGGCTACAAACGCTTTGCGACTGGAAACCGGCCATCACCGACTTCGCAACCTGCCTGTAAGCAGACATACGGGCGAAACCATGGAAAACAGATAAAAATCCCGCATCATAGGGCTTTTCTTACCCCGAAATGCAGGGCATTATTCGGCCCCAACAGCGGGGCAAAACCGGTATAATACCGACGCAACACAAACAGGGAGCATGGCAATGGGATGGATGAAGGATGAGACCGGGTTGGAGAAATGCGCAGCAAACCATGTCCCCCTCACGCCGCTGTCACATCTACAGCGGGCGGCGAAAGTATTTCCGGACAAACTGGCGGTAAGCTATGGCAACCACCGCACAAACTATCGTGACTATCACGACCGTGTGACACGCCTTGCCTCGGCCCTCACCCAGCGTGGCATAAGATCGGGCGATGTGGTGGCCACCATGATCCCAAACCTGCCGGCTCAGGCTGAGGCGCATTTCGGCGTTCCGGCCTGCGGTGCGGTGCTGAACACAATCAACACCCGCCTTGATGTTGGCACGGTAAGTTACATTCTTGACCACGGCGGCGCCAGACTGGTGCTGGCTGACACCCAATTCATCGAACTGGCCGAGGCGGCCATCGCAGCGTTGGATGGCGAAAAGCCGCAGCTGATCGAAGTGGCCGACCCGCAAGCGGGATACCCCGCCACCGGGCGCCACCCCGAATATGAGGACCTGCTGCAAGAAGGCCATGCAGATTTCCGTTGGATGATGCCAAAAGACGAATGGGAAAGCCTGGCTTTGAACTATACCTCCGGCACCACCGGACGCCCTAAGGGCGTGGTTTACCATCATCGCGGAGCGTATTTGATGACCCTGGGCACCGTGATCAGCTGGCGCATGGTGCTGAACCCAGTGTTTCTGGCAATTGTGCCTTTGTTTCACTGCAACGGTTGGAACCACACGTGGATGATGCCGGTCCTTGGCGGCACGGTTGTTTGCTGCCGCGATATCAGCGCCAAGGCGATTTATGACGCCATTGCCGATAAAGGGGTCACACATTTTGGCGGCGCCCCCATTGTGCTTAATCTGATCGTCAACGCGAAAGCAGAAGATCGCCGCACCTTTGACCATCAGGTCGAGGTGTTTACCGCTGGTGCCCCCCCTGCCCCGGCCACACTAGCCAGCATTGAAACCCTCGGCTTTAACGTCACCCAAGTGTACGGCCTGACCGAGACCTATGGACATATCACCGAATGCCTGTGGGACGAGACGTGGGATGCGTTGCCACAAGCGGAAAAAGCCATCATCAAGGCGCACCAAGGGGTGGCAATGCCCATGATGGAAGACGTCACAGTGCTGGATGAAAACATGCAACAAGTGCCGATGGATGGCACCACCCAAGGCGAGATCATGATCCGTGGAAACCCGGTGATGAAAGGGTACTTTAAAAACCCCAAAGCCACTTTGAAAGAGCTGTCAGGCGACTATTTTCACTCGGGCGATCTGGCAGTTCAGCACCCCAACGGCTATATCCAGATTGCCGACAGGGCCAAAGATATCATCATTTCCGGAGGCGAAAACATCAGTTCTGTCGAGGTGGAAGGCGTTTTAATGGCCCATCCGGCGGTATCGCTTTGTGCTGTGGTTGCCAAACCAGATGACAAATGGGGAGAAGTGCCCTGCGCCTTTGTTGAATTGAAAGACGATGTAACCGTCACACATGATGCTTTAATCGCCCATGCCAGAAGCTCGCTCGCAGGGTTCAAAACCCCCAAGACGATCATCTTCCAGGAACTGCCCAAGACCGCAACCGGCAAAATTCAAAAATTCGAGCTGCGTACATTTGCAAAAACGCTGTGAGCACCCTGCTTGGGGGGCGGCCTTGTTGCCGTCACCCCAGCGCTCGTGATACAGTGCGTGAGAAAAACCAGAGCCAAGATATCCATTCATGACAGCCCTGACGCAATACAGCAGACTTGAGGCAACAGCCCTTTGGCGACAGACGCCAGAGGCGCAACGGCGCGAGGTGATTGTTTCCATTGGCGACGCCACTTTGGTCATAGCAAATATCAATGATCAGGCGCTGACCCATTGGTCGTTGGCAGCAGTGGTGCGCGCCAACCCCACAGTCTCACCAGCAGTTTTTCATCCAGATGGTGACCCCAGCGAAACGCTGGAATTCTCAGATGACGCGACCGAAATGGTTGAGGCCATTGAAAAGTTGCGAGACAATATTGCCAAGAGACGACCGCGCAAAGGTCGGTTGCGGGTTGGGATTTTGCTGCTCTCGGTTGTCACTATCCTGGCACTGGGCGTGTTCTGGCTGCCGAATGCCATATTAACCCACACTTTGAGCATCGTCCCCGAGGCAAAACGGGCGCAAATTGGCGACGCTCTGCTTACGCATATCAAAGCCATGACCGGAACCCCTTGCGATGACCCAGCCGGAGTGACAGCGCTTAATGTTCTATCCAAGCGTCTATTCGGTCAGGCAGGCAATCACCAACTGACCGTAGTGCCGTCCTCTTTAGACGGAACGCTGCATTTGCCTGGCCGGCGCATATTGCTGGGCCGCGCCTTGACCGAAGATCCCGAAGAACCTGAGATTCTGGCCGGGTATATTCTTGCCGAGGCCACTCGCATGGCCCAAAAAGACCCACTCAGTAATTTGTTAAAACATGCCGGTACAATCGAAACTTTCAGATTGCTAACAACCGGCATGGTGGGAAATGCAAGCCTCAAAGCCTTTGCAGAGTTTACCCTCACAGCCCCGCAACGCGAGGTCGAGCAAGAGGCTTTATTGGTCAGTTTCGAGGCTGCTAAAGTCCAGGCCTCTCCCTATGCTTACGCTTTGGACACAGCCGGAGATTTGAGCCTTGCCCTAATAGAGGCGGATCCATTCAGCGGAGCCGGCACCCCAACCGTTCTGTCAGACGCCAATTGGGTTCGGGTGCAAAACATCTGTGGGTACTGAGCCGGCCTACCCACCCAAAGGGTCGTCACCTACGAGTAAAAGCATCTTTAAAGCCAGCTTTCCGCGTCGTTTTCAGTGCTGTCATCAAACCCGGTTTCTTTTCAAACGGGCCAGCTAGGACCACACAATATATCCGACCTTTAATTTTACTTCTTTTGATCACAACCGGTAAACCCAAGGCTTTCAATTTTGCAGCTGTCCGCTCAGCGTTGGCTTTAACTGCAAAAGTTGCAACCTGAACAAATCGTAAAGCTGCTGCTGTTGCCCCAGACACGCATTTTGTCCCACAAGGTTCGATGGCTTGATCCTGCCAAGCTGTGGCATATCCCAAAGGCATATTCTGCGACTTTACCGCTGCCTTGGGGGCAAGCGCAGGTTTTTGTCTGGCTTCTGACTTTCGGGTGATCTCTGGGGTTTGGGCAATCGCCAGTTTTTCGGTGGTCCCTGGCTTTTCGGCGATCTCCGGCTTTTTGGCGATCTCTGGCTTCTCAGTTGTCGGGAGCGTCACTTGTGGCGCAGCAGCCGTCTGAGACTTAGGGATTACAGCAGTTTTCTTTTTCGAAACTGCAACATCCTGCAAGGTCGGCGCAGGCACCGGCATTGCAGGATCAAGTCCCAGTGCCTCAGCGACTGGGTTGCCAAAGGTTGGGGAAAGGCCACAAACTGAAACTCGGTTTTTTGCAACCTGAGGTACCCAGTGCAAGGCGTCATCAAACATCACCCGGATGTATAAACATCCGCGGCTATCGATATAAGCATTGGCACTAAAGTCTTCTGGCGGCAGTTCTGCCGGATTGCTGTCACCGGTTATGGCCACCGCAATATGACACCAAAGACTAAGGTATAATATTACGAAAGTCCGAAAGATTACGCGCGCGAACGTCATGGCAACCCCAAAAATGTGCCTACAAGGTGCAACAAATCAGCCATCGTGTAAAGCTAAGGCACAATTATTTTGTCCCAAACATGCGATCACCGGCATCACCCAGCCCCGGCACGATATAGCCTTTCTCATTCAGGTGCGAATCCAATGCCGCAGTTACAATCGGGACGTCGGGGTGGGCCTCAGCCATCCGCGCCACGCCTTCTGGCGATGCCAGTAAGCATAAAAACCGGATGTTTGTTGCGCCCGACTGCTTGAGCAAATCCACCGCAGCCACAGAGGAATTGCCCGTCGCCAGCATCGGGTCAACCGCAATCACCAACCGGTCCTGCATCGATTCCGGCACCTTAAAATAATATTGCACCGGCTGCAGGGTCTTCTCATCACGGTACAGACCGACAAACCCAACGCGCGCTGAGGGCACCAATTCAAGCACACCATCAAGCAAACCGTTGCCAGCCCTGAGAATAGAAATCAACGCCAGTTTCTTGCCATCAAGTACCGGCGCGTCCATCTGCTCCATCGGGGTTTCGATGACCTTGGTGGTCATCGGCAGACCGCGGGTCACTTCATAGGCCAGCAGCTGACTGATTTCACGCAGTAATTGCCGAAAAACCGCCGTCGAGGTCTGTTTTTCACGCATCAAGGTCAGTTTATGCTGTACCAAAGGATGCGAAACAATTGTAAGATGTTCACTCATGGGAGCTCCAGTTTTTCAAGCACCCGACCGCGGGTCGCCTCATCACAAAATGCAGCCGCGGCCGCTGTCGCATTCAAATCACGGAAATCGTCTGCCGTCCAGTCATACGCTTCGGCAAGGCTTTGGTATTCCTGCCGCATTGTCGTAGAGAAAAACGGGGGATCATCTGTCGATACTGTCACTTTGACACCGGCCTCGCGCAGCGCTCGGATCGGATGTGTTGCCAGTGTCTTTGCCACACCCAAAGCCACATTTGAACCTGGGCAGACCTCAAGCACAATTTCACGGGCGACCAGTTCTGTCACCAATGCCGGATCTTCGATCGCCTGCACACCGTGCCCGATACGCACCACCCTGAGATCCTCTATTGCCTGCCATACCGACGCAGCACCGCCCCATTCACCCGCGTGACTGGTCAAATGCAGCCCTGCCTCGTGCGCCATGTCAAAACTATAGGCAAAATCACCTTGCCGGCCTTGCATCTCGTCGCCCCCCATACCAAAGCCGACGATCCAATCGCCTGCTGTCTCTGCCGCGCACCGCGCCGTGGCCTTGGCACGCTCAGGCCCCAAGTGGCGGATACAGGTCGGAATGCCGCGCATGATGATGCCGTGCTGCCTCTCGGCTTGCGCAGCGGCCTCGCGGATGGCGTGCAGATATTCGCGCCAGGCTGAAAGATCTCCCCCACCACAAAATTCCGGCGATAGAAAACTTTCGACATAGACGACGTCGTTGGCCATGCATTCAGCCAAAACCGCTGTGGTCAAGCGTTGAAAATCCTCGGGGCTTTGCAACACCTGGGTTGCCGCTTCATAAACCGCCAGAAATTCGATAAAATTTTCAAAATCATAGCCTCCATCAGGGGTGAAGATGCCGCTGATATCAACATTTTTTTCATGCGCCAACTGGCGGATAAACGCCGCGGGTGCAGCCCCTTCCAAATGCAGATGCAATTCCACCTTAGCAAGCTGAGAAACATTCATAAAAAACTCTTTCCAAACCCCTGTGACGCGACCCTGAGATGGGCTGCGATACTCGTCGCAACGTCCTCGAAATGTACCAAACCTATGGCCGCGGCCGGGCAGCCAACCCCTAGCACCGGCACGCGCTCGCGTGTGTGATCCGTCCCGCACCATGTGGGATCATTACCATGATCGGCTGTGATCAGCAAAAGATCATCTCGGCGCAGTCGAGGGAGAAGCAACCCCAGTTGCGTATCAAACCATTCCAAAGCGCGGGCATAGCCAGCAACATCGCGCCGGTGTCCATAAAGACTGTCAAACTCAACAAAGTTTGCAAAGGTCAATGACCCATCATCGGCACTTTCCACCGCCTGAAACAAATGCTGCATCAATGCCTGATCTGTACCCGTGTGCAGCGTATCAATCCCGCTCATCGAAAAAATATCTCCGATTTTTCCAATCGCGTGGACGCGTTCGCCCGCCGCCTGCACCCAGTCCATCAGGGTCGGTGCGGGTGGTACAATTGCATAATCACGCCGGTTGCCAGTGCGCTGGAAACCCGTCTCGATAGAGCCGGTGAAAGGGCGGGCAATCACCCTCCCAACATGCATCTGATGCAAGCGTGGCGCCAGCGCGGCGCAAAGCGCATGCAGGCGCGCCAGACCAAACCATTCTTCATGGGCCGCAATCTGAAACACACTGTCGGCCGAGGTATAACAAATCGGCCAACCCGTGCACAGATGCGCGGCCGCATGCTTGGAAATCATCTGCATGCCTGACCCGTGGCAATTGCCGAGTATTCCCGCGCAGCCTGCCTTCTCGCAGACATGCGCCACGAGACCGGCATCAAAAGCAGGGGTATTATCGGGAAAATAATGCCAAGCCCACGGGACCCTAAGGCCTGCCAGTTCCCAATGCCCGGTCGGGGTGTCTTTGCCTACCGAGTGCTCTGTTGCCGCACCCCAAAGCCCACTTGGCATCGCGGCCAACCCAGGCGTGGCCTCACCTGAGGCCAAGCGCACGGCAGCGCCCAACCCCAAACCATCCAATATCGGCAGTGCTAGTCGCCCATTGCGTCCAGTATCGGCCAGCCCCCCAGCGCAGGCCTGCGCGATATGGGCCAGCGTATTGGCGCCACTGTCGGGATAAGAACCATTGAAATACTGATCCGCGTCGGGCGCTCCGCCGCAACCCACAGAATCCATCACCAACAAAAACGCCCGGCTCACCGCACAATCCTGTCACAAACCAACGGCGCAGGTTCCGGCGCATCCAGGCTCAGGCGTATCGCGGCACGCAACCGGTCTGCCACCAATTCGGCTTGGTCCAAACACACGGCATGAACCCGCGCCAAAACATCCCCCCGCGCGAGCCATGTCCCCAATGGTGCGACGTCACTCAGACCCGTTGCAGGATTGATCACATCAGTTTCAACCTGCCGACCACCCTCCAAAGCAACGACCGCCAAGCCCAAGGCCTCACCGTCAATCACACTGACATACCCAGCGCCTGGGGCGGTTACTTCCACCACCACATCGGCTTTCGGCAGATACCGCGCGGCCTGCTCAACAAACCTCGTTGGTCCCCCTTGGGCTGCGACCATGCGGCCAAACCGCTCTGCAGCTGCGCCACTGGTGATGGCCGCTGCAATCCGCTCGGCGCCCTCGCTGGTCGAGCCAACCATGCCGGCGCCAGCCAGAACCTCACCGCCCAGGGCCGCCGACAACTCAAAAATCAAGCCGCGCACCCTGCCAGTCAGCACAGCTACGACATCGGCAACTTCCAATGCGTTGCCCACCGACGGAACCAAAGGCTGGTCCATATTGCTGATCAGCGCACGGGTCGGGCAGCCTGCCATGACCGCCGTCTCGACCAAAGCTGTTGCCAGCGCCTGCGCCTCGGTGCGTTGTTTCATAAATGCGCCACTGCCCAGCTTTACATCCAGCACCAAACCGTCAAGGCCTGCTGCCAGTTTTTTGCTGAGGATGGAGGCCGTGATCAAGTCGATACTATCAATGGTCGCGCTGACATCGCGCACCGCATAGAGCCGCCGGTCCGCCGGAGCAATTTCGGCGTTAGCGCTAAAAATTACGCATCCCACTTGCGCCAGCACCGAGGCTGCCTGGGATTGCGACAGCGCGACCGAAAGTCCTGGAATAGCCTGCATTTTATCCAGCGTCCCACCGGTATGCCCAAGGCCACGACCAGAAATCATTGGCACAAATGCTCCACAAGCCGCCAAGGCTGGTGCCAGCACCAGCGAGACGCAATCACCCACCCCACCGGTAGAGTGTTTATCAAGGACCGGTCCCGCCACATCCCATTTCATCCGCGTGCCGCTATCGCACATCGCTTGGGTCAGTGCCGCACGACCCGCATCACCCAGCCCTTTGAGACAGACCGCCATAGCAAACGACCCGGCTTGGGCATCGCTGACCGCACCGCTCGCAAGTCCGTTTGCGAACCACTGCAACTCTCCATCTTCCAGCGGCTGCTGATGGCGAATCTTTGCAATAATTACACGCGCATCCATCAGCGCTCATAAATCCATGTGGTGTGGCTTAAAGGCCCCCGGCAGCAATTCTGCCACCGTGGTGATCTGCTGTGCGCCAGCAGTCGTGGCCAACGTCACCACAACATCGCCACCACAGAATTCGGCCAGCTTTTGCCGGCAGCCGCCACAGGGCGGCACCGGGTCGGGGCAATCAGCAATCACGCAGACTTCAGAAATTATGGTTTCACCCGCCGCCACCATGGCTGC
>DDEJ01000102.1:19481-34627 GCA_002336405.1 Rhodobacteraceae bacterium UBA1957 | reverse complement strand
GTATAGACCACGCCTGACTGGGCGCGCAACGCCGCGCCAACCTTAAAGCCCGAATAGGGCGCATAAGCATTTTTTCGCACCGCCTGCGCGGACTGAAGTAGCGACATTTCCGCCTCTCTTTGGTTCACTTTTGTCTCGTTATGACCTGTGCATACAGCGTCTTCAAGGCCGATTAGCTGAGGTCAGCCATCCCAAATATCACCGCGATAGAATCGTTTCGAACACCCCCGGCAAGGAAACCTCTAGCAATTCCAGATCATCGTCCACCGCGCGGTACCGCGTGGCCATCCCCGGCGGAATAACGAAAGCATCACCCGGCGCCAACTCGACGGGATCACGATCCGAACCTTCCAAGACCATGCGGCCCTCCATCACAAAGGTAAACAGAATATCGCACCTGTGATGGGTCCATTCAGTCACTCCAGAATTGGGCCGCACGACATGCACGCCAGCGACATTTGCGGTATGGTCGGCGATCTCAGTGTCGCGACTGACAAATCCCGGCAAGCGGAACGAAGACCACTGCGCCGCATCCGCTTTATGATGTACAAAGCTCTGGCCTTGGAATTTGCGCGCCGGATCAGCAGGCCCGTTCGGCAGGGTCATATCATGGTCAATCGTAGTTACATGCTCGGCGGGCACCCCGATTTCAATCACCTCGATATTATCGCTGGCATAGATGACTTTGTGGCGGATTTCAGGCGGTTGGATCACGCAATTACCCGCCTTGAGGCGAAACGGTTCGCCCTGATCCTCATAGACAAGGTCGACCCAACCCCGATAGCAAAAGATCAATTGAAACCCCACCGTATGATAATGCACCATATCCGGCACCGGCCCACCGTCGGGAATTCGAATATGACTGGCAATAATCGATCCTCCCAACCGGTCCGGGATCAGGTCGCGGTAATGCATGCCAGCGCGCCCAATCACCCATGGGGCTTGATCTGACAGCCGTCGCACCACGAAGCTGTGTTGGGTTTCCGGCATTACCATCGGTGTATGCGCCGTGCGAATCTCGACTTTGGTGCCGTTTGGGGCCACCAGATCGACATTTCCCCCGGCAAAGCTGCTTGGGTCATCACACAGAATACGCAGCGTGACCGGCGCCTCAGACGCCCCGGTTTCAATCCGCAGCCGTACGCCATGCCCAGAGAACACCGCCACCTGCGGATCATCGGCCGGATAAATCATATCCATGCGTAGATTTAACGTTCTTGTGAAAAATGGAATATCCGCGCGCAAGTCTGACGTAGGAATTCTGATTTCAGCATGTGTCGTTGTCATAATACCCCTCCCTTTCCACACTTTGCGACCTGATTGGCCTAACTTCAAGCACCGTTGCATCACGACAGAATAAAACCTACACTTTCCCCGAAGTTAAAAATAGTTTAATATTAAACTAAAATTCGAAATGGGGCGTCCAATGTCTGAAAATCCACCTGAATCGCTGCGGAAAGCCGCCCTAGACTATCACCAATTTCCCAAACCCGGAAAATTAGAAATCAGAGCCACCAAATCGCTAGCAACGGGGCGTGATCTGGCGCGCGCCTATTCACCGGGGGTTGCCGAGGCCTGCCTGGAGATCAAAGCCGACCCAAAAGCCGCTCAACTCTATACCGCCAGAGGCAATCTGGTTGCTGTGGTGACTAACGGGTCTGCCGTTCTTGGGTTAGGCAATATCGGGGCACTGGCCGCAAAGCCAGTGATGGAGGGCAAGGCGGTTTTGTTCAAAAAATTTGCCAATATCGATTGCTTTGACATCGAACTGGATGAAACAGACCCCGAAAAACTGGCCGATATCGTTTGCGCACTGCAACCAACATTTGGTGCGATCAATCTTGAAGATATAAAAGCCCCCGATTGTTTTATTGTTGAAAAAATTTGCCGCGAACGGATGAACATCCCGGTATTCCACGACGATCAGCACGGGACTGCCATCGTGGTTGGGGCGGCGGCGACCAACGCACTGAAGGTGGCGAAAAAGTCATTCTCGGAGGTTAAGATTGTCTCAACCGGGGGTGGCGCCGCAGGAATTGCGTGTTTAAACATGTTGCTTAAACTGGGGGTAAAGCGGGAAAATATCTGGCTCTGCGACGTGCATGGTTTGGTCTATGAGGGACGTGGCGAGGATATGAATCCACAAAAAGCGGCCTTCGCCCAAAACAGTGACAAGCGCAACCTCGGTCAAGTCATAGATGGTGCCGATGTGTTTCTGGGGCTGTCCGGACCAAACGTGTTGACCCCCGAAATGGTGGCAAAGATGACAGCACAGCCAATCATATTTGCACTGGCAAACCCGACGCCCGAAATTCAGCCCGATGCCGCGCGTGCGGTCGCCCCGGATGCAATTATCGCAACCGGGCGCAGCGATGTTCCCAATCAGGTTAACAATGTGCTGTGCTTTCCGTTCATTTTTCGTGGCGCGCTCGATGTCGGTGCAACGCAGATCAATGATGCCATGCAGATTGCCTGCGTCGATGCGATCGCAGAATTGGCCTGTGCCAGCACCAGTGCAGAGGCTGCTGCCGCTTATCAGGGCGAACAGATGACATTCGGACCCGATTACCTTATCCCTAAACCCTTTGATCCGCGCCTGTCCGGTGTCATTGCCAGCGCCGTTGCCCGCGCTGCTATGGAAACCGGGGTCGCGACACGCGTGCTGGATGATATCGAGGCGTACAAGGCTGAACTTGACGCCTCGGTCTTCAAATCGGCACTTTTAATGCGCCCTGTGTTTGAATCAGCGCGTCTGGCCCCGCGCAAAATCGTCTTTGCTGAAGGCGAAGACGAACGGGTTCTGCGCGCGGCCCAAGCGGTTTTGGAAGAAACCACCGAACACCCCATCCTTATTGGTCGACCAGAGGTCATTTTACATAGGTGCGAACGGATCGGGCTTGATATCAGACCAGACCGGGACTTTAGTATCGTCAATCCGCAGGATGACCCCCGTTACCGGGATTACTGGGGCACCTATCACCAGCTTATGGCGCGCGATGGTGTGACACCAGATCTTGCGAAAGCGATCATGCGTACCAATAACACCGCAATTGCCGCAGTGATGGTACACCGGCAAGAAGCTGACAGCTTAATCTGTGGTACATTCGGCCAATACAGATGGCACCTGAACTATATCAATCAAGTTCTGGGACAGAAAAACCAACAGCCCCACGGCGCCCTGTCGTTGGTTATTCTGGAAGATGGGCCTCTGTTCATCGGCGATACGCACATTCGATCCGACCCGTCGCCTGCGCAAATCGCCGAGACCGTCATTGGCGCGGCCCGCCATGTCCGGCGTTTTGGATTGATCCCCAACATCGCGATGTGCGCCCATTCGCAATTTGGCAATCTTCAAAGCGATACCGGCGATCGCCTGCGTGCTGCCATTGCCCTGTTGGACGCCATGAAACTGGATTTCACCTATGAAGGTGAAATGAATATTGATTCAGCCCTGGATCCTGAACTGCGTGCCCGCATTTTCCCCGGCAACAAAATGCAAGGTGCCGCGAATGTGCTGATCTTTGCCAATGCCGATGCCGCATCAGGCGTGCGCAATATTTTAAAATCCAAAGCCGACGGCCTAGAGGTCGGACCGATTTTGATGGGGCTCGGTAACAAAGCCCATATCGTGACGCCCTCGATCACGGCGCGCGGATTGTTAAATATGGCAGCCATTGCCGGAACCCCTGTCACTCACTATGGATAGCACGCTGTGTATGGCCACCGTCTGACCATAGCTACCGGCACCTCTGGCGCCAGTTGTCAGGGCATTGAATAAGCGGTAGCGGCGTTGCAACCTTGGCGCAGGCACACGCAACCAACGTCAGGCGCCACGGCCCCGCAAGCCGCGCGTCTAAAATCTCCTTGCGCATAGCGGTAAACAGCGTCACCCTACCGCGCATTGAAATTTTGCGAAAAGAAAGAGACGTCCATGGGCTATTCGGAAATCTACAACAGTTGGCAACAAGACCCCGAAGCGTTTTGGATGCATGCGGCGACCGCCATAGACTGGTACAAAAAGCCAACCAAAGCCCTGAATGATACCAATGCGCCGTTGTATGAATGGTATACCGATGGGATGGTTAACACCTGCTACAATGCCGTCGACCGTCATGTTGAGGCCGGCAATGGCGCACGGACGGCGATCATCTATGACAGCCCGATCACCGGCGTCAAAGCCACTACGACATATGCCGAGTTGAAAGCGCAAACTGCAAACCTCGCCGGGGCACTGCTGGCCCGGGGCATCACCAAGGGTGACCGGGTTGTGATCTATATGCCCATGGTGCCGGAAGCCTTGGTTGCGATGCTGGCCTGTGCCCGTATCGGGGCCATCCATTCAGTGGTGTTTGGTGGGTTTGCAGCCCATGAACTGGCGGTACGGCTTGATGACGCCCGGCCCAAGGCCATTCTTGCAGGCTCCTGCGGGATAGAGCCGACCCGCATTATTGCCTATAAACCGTTGATCGACACCGCTATTGAGTTGGCAGACCACAAGCCTGAAACCGTGATCATCCTACAACGCGAGCAGCACCCAGCCGAATTGATCGCGGGCCGTGATTTTGACTGGCATGCTATCCAAGACGGCGTCACCCCCGCGGAATGTCTGCCCGTCGAAGGCAACCATCCTGCATATATTTTATATACCTCAGGGACCACCGGTGCACCAAAGGGCGTGATCCGTCCCACCGCTGGCCATCTGGTATCACTGCAATGGACAATGAAAAATATCTATAACGTCGATCCGGGTGATGTGTTCTGGGCCGCGTCGGATGTTGGCTGGGTGGTTGGGCATTCGTATATCTGCTATGCGCCGTTGATCCATGGCAACACCACGATTGTATTTGAAGGCAAGCCTGTCGGCACGCCGGATGCTGGCACCTTCTGGCGGGTAATTTCCGAATATAACGTACGCAGCTTTTTCACTGCCCCAACAGCGTTTCGCGCTATCAAACGCGAAGATCCCAAGGGGGAGTTTCGGGCCAAATATGATCTATCATGCCTGAACGCGCTGTATCTAGCCGGAGAGCGTGCCGACCCCGATACCATCCACTGGGCGCAAAATCTGTTGGGCGTACCGGTGATTGACCATTGGTGGCAGACCGAAACCGGCTGGACCATTGCCGGCAACCCGGTCGGGATCGAGGCGCTGCCGATTAAAATTGGCTCGCCCTCGGTGCCGATGCCGGGCTATGACGTACAGGTTCTCGACGAGGGCGGCAATCCGCTGCCCGCCGGCGATTTGGGCGCTATTGCGATCAAACTGCCCCTGCCCCCGGGCACGTTGCCAAACTTGTGGAACGCCGAAGCGCGGTACCGCAAATCCTATCTGACCACCTTTCCCGGCTATTACGAGACCGGTGACGCAGGCATGATCGACGAGGATGGCTATATATATATTATGTCGCGCACCGATGACGTGATCAATGTTGCCGGCCACCGCCTATCAACCGGCGCGATGGAGGAAGTGCTGGCCAACCACCCCGACGTGGCAGAATGCGCCGTGATTGGTGTTACAGACGAGTTGAAAGGCCAGTTGCCGCTCGGATTTGTCTGCCTGACCAAAGGTGTGAACCGCCCACATATTGAGATTACCAAGGAATGCATCAAAATGGTGCGCGACACTATCGGCCCGGTGGCTGCGTTCAAACTGGCACTCGTGGTCGACCGATTGCCCAAAACCCGATCAGGCAAAATTCTGCGTGCCACAATGGTTAAAATCGCTGACAGTGAGGCGTTTAAAATGCCTGCAACCATTGATGATCCGGCAATTCTGGACGAGATCAAGCAGGCTTTGCAATCGCTGGGCTATGCAAACTAGCGCCACAGGTCCATGCGTATCTGGCGCGCCCAGCCTGTGCCTGACCGTCGCGATTGAGGTCGCAAGTGGCATCTCAATGATGAGCACTCGAGACCGTTTTCTGTGACATGTTTTAAGGGCCCGAGACAAGCGATACACATCATCGACGCAGGCGCCAAAGCGGCCGCCTAAGTCCTGACAAGCCAACTGATACCCCAGAGGTCCAACGCTGATGCGCGCCACATTACCGCCTGTTTCCAAGTCAATCGGCGTTAGTGGCGCGTCCAGCATTATATTTACCGGCATTTCTAAGGCCGCGCATAAGCGCCCAATCAGACGTTGATCCGTCAAATCCGGGACAAAAAACCATCAGCGCCGGCGTTTTGATAAGCCCGCGCGCGGGCAATTGCCTGCTCGATAAGGCCCGCATGTTGCCCGGTGTCGACTTGCTGCAAAAACAGGTCTGTCCTTGCGTTGATAAACGTCAGAATTGATGCCCGGAGACAAGCTGCGCGTACCGCAGCAATCCGCAGCACCTGTGCTGCAATACTGTAAAGCCCAGCGCCACCAAGCACGTAATCCTCAAAGTTCAGCCCGGCAATACCCGTCGCCAACAAAGCTGCAGTAGAGTGCTCAATATCCAGCGGGGACACCGCATAACCGCCTTCAAAATCAGCCGTTACCGGCACGGTGACACAAGCGGCAATGCGCTGCGTTATCGCCGGCATAAAGTCGCGCGGAATTAGCTGCCCGTCTCCAAACCCGTGGGCGGTGGCAACTGCCCAACTGCTGGTCGCAAGGGCTTTTGCACCCGCCTTTTTCCCAGTCGAGACCACTGCCAAAGCGCTGCCTGCATCCCAAATATTATACAACAGAAGCGGCTGACCTTTCCTGTGCATTTAGGCTAATAAAATGAATTTTTCAGATTGATTCATGGTCTGGGCTCCCCTGTTTCAACCAATAGTTTCGGTCAAAGGTATTTTCGTTCCATTTCCAGCAAACGTTGCTTGCGCCACAGCCCGCCACCATAGCCAGTAAGTGCCCCATCCGACCCAATCACCCGGTGACAAGGGACCACCAGCGCCAACTGGTTTGCGCCGTTGGCCCGCGCCACTGCACGCGCCGCACCCGGTCGCCCCATCGCCGCGGCAATCGCGCCATAGCTTCGGGTCTGCCCGGCCGGAATTCTGCGCAAATCCGCCCAAACAGCACGTTCGAAACTGCTGCCATGCTCTGCCAAAGCCACCTCAAACTGCGCCCGTTTGCCATCGAAATACTCGACAAGTTCCGCTTCAACCTGCGCCATAGGCTCAGAGTGTCCCATGCCCAACTCAGTCCCGGTGCGAGATCGCAGCCGTGCCAATTCACCGCGCAGAGCCCGACGGTCAATAAACTCAAGTAAATGCAACACCTTTGCATCCGCCACCGCAAGCATCGGACCAAGCGGGGTGTCTATGCAACCGGCTTTAAGTACGGCATCCCGCTTCAAAGATCCCGGCGCCTGCCCCATCAACTGGGCAAACGCCAACCGGAATGCCGAGGGCGATGAAAAACCTGCGGTCAATTGCGCGTCAATCACCTTGTCGCCAGTGCTCAGCGCGCGCAGCCCCATCTGCACCCGCCGTTGGCGCGCAAGTTGCAAAAATGTTGCGCCAAAATGGCGTTTAAAACCGCGCCGCACAGTAGACGGATCAAGCCCCATTTGAACAAGGTCTGCTTCGGTCCAGCGGCGCATCGGCTGAACCTCAAGCTGTGCAAGCAAGCGTGTAATTGCGGGGTCTGTCTGATCGAGGCGACCCAATGGTCGACAGCGCATGCAGGCCCGAAACCCTGCGGCAAGGCAATCAGCCACACAATCATAAAACCTGCAATTTTCGGACTTTGGCTTGCGAGCCCCGCATGTAAGGCGACAAAAAATTCCTGTCGAGGTCACCCCGACATAGGCCCGTCCCTCATAATCGTGGCTGCGCTGCAATAATGCGGCATAAAGTGTCGGGTGATCGGGCAATGAAAATAACATAGCAACGAACCTACGCGATTCGCGGACGTCTTGGCGTCGAAAATCGGGCAGTGATGTTGTTTTTTCACCCAATCCCGACAAACGCTTTTAAGCGAACCCGAGTGCAGGGACAATTATTGTTGAAAATTTATCTTTGCAAGCGACGCGCAGGCCGCTAGCGTTCTAGAAAAGAGAGGCCCGAATGACAGACACTCCACTTTGGCAATATAGCGCCTGTGAGATCGTCACTGCCATCCAAAATGGCGAAATCAGCGCCGAAGCTGCAGCATCGGCCGCGGTTAACCGCATGCGTGAGGTCAATCCAGACCTGAACGCCGTGGTAGAAGATCTTGGGGAACAAGCGGTTGAACACGCCACAGCATTAGACCAGCAGCGCGCCGCAGGCCAACCATGCGGGCCACTGCACGGCGTTGCCGTCACGATTAAGATCAACGTTGATCAAGCCGGGCATGCCACCTCGAACGGGGTGTTGGCACTAAAAGACAATATTGCCCATCAAGACGCGCCGGTGGTGCGGAACCTCACCAAAGCCGGTGCCGTGATAATCGGACGCACCAATACACCGGAATTTTCGTTTCGCGCCGATACCGACAACCCGCTGCACGGACGGACCCACAATCCTTGGGGTCGACATGTATCCCCTGGCGGATCCTCGGGTGGGGCCGCATCGGCAGTGATGTCAGGCTGCGGTGCATTGGCCCATGGCAATGACATTGGCGGCTCACTCCGCTTTCCCGCCGCAGCCACAGGCGCCGTGACGGTCAAACCGAGCCTCGGACGGGTACCAGCCTATAATCCCAGCCAGAAAGCCGAGCGTGGCATGCTGGCGCAGGCGATGTCGGTACAGGGCCTAATCACCCGCTCTGCGGCCGATCTGCAGTTGTCTATGCCCGCTCTCATCGCACCCGATATTCACGATCCCTTTCACGTGCCACTGCCTTATCGGGGGTCTGCGATCAACGGGCCGGTTCGCGTGGCGGTTAGCAAAGCCAGTTTTGGGTTCGAACTCCACCCTGAGATATCTAAGGCAATTGATCTGGCCGCAGATGCCCTCAGCGATGCGGGATATGAGATCGAGGAAATGACCCCGCCACTGGCACAGGAAACCGCCGAATGCGGGTACCGCGCTTTGATGGGCGAAGTGTCAGAACTGCTTGGTCCTGACATACGCACCCATGGGTCCGAGACGATCAATGCAATATTTGACGAATATTTTCGTCAATTCCCCCCCTATCAGGGCCGTTCCCTGCTCGACGCGATGGCCAAGCGCAGCTTTTACGCCCGGGAATGGGGACTGTTTTTAAACGAATATCCCTTGGTGCTATGTCCGTTCATGCTGCAGCCGTTCTTTACTCCCAATCGCGACACCGAAGGCCCTGAAGGCGTCAGGGAGGCACTGGGCTCAGCGTTGTGGTCTTTTTCGATGAATTTCACCGGCCTACCCGCAGGATGCCTGCCAACGCATCTCGCCGCGCTGCCACAGGGGTCGCAGCCGATCAACGTGCAGCTTATCGGGCGGCGCTGGCGCGAAGATTTAATCGTTGACGCGATGGTCGCCATTGAGGGCCGTTTGGGACGTCTGTGTGAACATCTGTGGGCGCAGTCCGCTTAATTCCATAAAGCCTGATTGTAAAATCAGCCTGCATATAGCCCAAACACTAGACGAATTGCTCGCGTAGCAGACGCTCTTCCAAACCATGACCGGGATCAAACAGGATTTTATGGCTGACCTGCGTATCCGAGGTGATTTGCACCGACACCACATTTTCAACTGCCAGAGAATCGGCATAAGCCGTCACCGGGCGGCGTTCGGGTTCCAATACATCAAATCCAACCCTTGCGCACTTTGGCAACAACGCGCCGCGCCAGCGACGGGGCCGATAGGCTGCCATCGCGGTAAGCGCCAAGACATCAGACCCGATTGGTAAGATTGGACCGTGCGCAGAGTAGTTATACGCCGTTGACCCCGCCGGAGTGGCCAACAGCGCGCCATCACACACCAACTCGTCAAGCCTTGCCCGCCCATCGACGGAAATACGCAATTTAGCAGCTTGCGGGCCCGCACGAAGCAGCGACACTTCGTTGATTGCCAGAGACAGATGCCGCTTTCCGGTCACATCGGTCGCCTGCATGGACAAGGGATTAATCACAGTTTTTTCAGCTAACGCCAAACGCTGTGGCAGCGTCTCGACTGAAAATTCATTCATCAAAAACCCGATTGTTCCTCGGTTCATACCATAGACGGCAAGCCCCAGCGCCTGTGTGCGCTGCAAGGTTTGCAACATGAACCCGTCCCCCCCAAGGGCAACTATCACGTCTGCGAACGCCTCCTCACAGTCACCATGTAGCCCGGCAAGCTCAGCCCGAGCATGTTGCGCGGCCTCGGCCTCGCTCGCGGCAAAGGCAATTTTCAAATCCATGTGCCAGCGTTTCCTACTTGCAGATCTCGGTAAAATAACTCAAGCACAGCCGCTGCAAAATTACCAGTGGTGCCGCGCCTATTCGGCGCAGGGTCGCATTCAGATGTTTTCACAGCCCTGTCTTTCCTTTACCCACAAGACAACTATATACCACTCACGCGCCCACAGACCCGTAAAAGCAGGAGCATTCAGCCATGACCACCGCCTCTCACGCACCCGGATTTTTCACGCAATCGCTGCAGGACAGTGACCCCGACGTGTTCGCGTCTATCACCGACGAGCTGGGCCGCCAACGTGAAGAAATCGAGCTGATCGCCTCTGAAAACATTGCCTCAGTTGCCGTCATGGAGGCCCAAGGCTGTGTGATGACCAATAAATACGCCGAAGGCTATGTCGGCCGACGCTATTATGGTGGATGCCAATTCGTCGATGTAGCCGAAACACTGGCAATTGAGCGCGCCTGTCAGCTGTTTGAATGCGGATTTGCCAATGTACAGCCCAACTCGGGCAGTCAGGCCAATCAGGGCGTGTTTACTGCGCTGCTACAGCCGGGCGACACCATCCTCGGAATGAGCCTTGATGCCGGTGGGCACCTGTCCCATGGTGCAGCCCCGAACCAGTCGGGAAAATGGTTCAACGCAGTCCAGTACGGTGTGCGCCGCGAAGACAATATGATTGACTATGACGAAGTCGCAGCACTGGCAAAAGAACACCAGCCAAAGTTATTGATTGCCGGAGGCTCTGCCGTGCCACGTCAAATTGATTTCGCAAAAATGCGGGAAATAGCCGACAGTGTGGGCGCCTATCTGCATGTTGATATGGCACATTTCGCCGGTCTGGTTGCGGCCGGTGCCCACCCAAGCCCTTTTCCCCATGCCCATGTTGCCACCACAACCACACATAAAACACTGCGCGGCCCGCGTGGTGGGATGATCGTGACCAATGATGCCGCACTGGCAAAAAAGTTCAACAGTGCGATTTTTCCTGGCATTCAAGGCGGGCCCCTGATGCATGTGATTGCCGCCAAAGCCATCGCCTTCGGTGAGGCCCAGCGCCCAGAGTTCAAAACTTACATCAACGATGTGATCACAAACGCCCAAGCCCTGAGCGATCAATTGATCAAAGGCGGGCTCGACACTGTAACCCATGGAACCGATACGCATGTTGTGCTTGTTGACCTGCGGCCCAAAGGTGTAAAGGGCAACGCCACCGAAAAGGCGCTGCAGCGCGCACACATCACCTGCAACAAAAACAGCGTGCCGTTTGATCCCGAAAAGCCAATGGTCACCAGCGGCATTCGCTTGGGATCCCCTGCGGGCACCACACGGGGCTTCGGCGAACAGGAATTCCGCCAAATTGCCGACTGGATTATCGAGGTTGTTGATGGGCTGGCAGCAAATGGCGAAGAGGGAAATGCCGCAGTTGAAAGCAAGGTGAAGGCAGACGTAAAAGCCATGTGCGCGCGCTTTCCAATCTATCCAAACCTCTGACAGATCGCTGTCCCAAGGGATTTAAAACTGCCATGTTGCATAGGGTTATCCACGGCCAGGCAAATAACCCGCCGCTCTTAATCGTGCATGGTTTGTTTGGCTCCGGGCGCAACTGGAGCGTTATCGCAAAGCGTCTGTCTGACATGCGGCAGGTCTTTGCGGTCGACCTGCGCAACCACGGGCAAAGCCCATGGAGTGATCACCACCGGTACATCGATATGGCCGAGGATCTGGCCGAAGTGATCACCGCCCACGGCGCGCCTATGGATGTGCTCGGTCACTCGATGGGTGGCAAAGCGGCGATGACACTTGCGCTGACCCGCCCAGAGTTGGTGCGCCGCTTGATCGTCGCAGATATCGCCCCTGTCGCCTATGGACATGACCAGACCCAACACATAAAAACGATGCGCGCCGTGGATCTGACACAAATCAAAAAACGTGCTGACGCCACCGCGCAATTGGCCCGAGATATCGACGACCCGATATTGCAAAGCTTTTTCACCCAGTCGCTGGATATTGCCAACGGCAGGTGGCGCCTTAACCTTGATGCGCTCGAGCGTGATATGCCGGAAATTTTAGAATTTCCAGAATTTAACACAACATTTTCGAACCTGACATTGTTTCTATCGGGTGCGAACTCAAACTATGTTGCCCAGACACACCGGCCAATCATTAAGCGTTTATTTCACAACTCCAAATTCGCCAAAATTCCAAACACTGGCCACTGGCTGCACGCGGAAGCGCCCCGCCAGTTTGAAGCGTCTGTCCGGGCATTTCTGACCATGACATTCGCCTGAGAGCCACGAGAGATCGTCGCCGAATTTATCCGCGAGAGATAGACATGCTCCACCTTGAGCGCGTGAATTCCAAGCCAGCCCTTGTTCGAATTCGCGGCAAATAGGACCGCGCGATCTTCGAGCCTTGACCAATCCCGAAAACCAAATCATATCCCTTGTATGACACAGCTTTCAAAAATCCGAAATTTCTCGATCGTCGCCCATATCGACCACGGAAAATCCACCCTGGCCGACCGGTTGATCCAATCCACCGGCACCGTAAAAGACCGGGATATGAAAGAGCAGTTGCTGGATGCGATGGACATCGAGCGAGAGCGCGGTATCACTATCAAAGCCAACACGGTGCGGATCGATTACACCGCCGAGGATGGTGAAGACTATGTGCTCAATCTTATCGACACCCCGGGCCATGTGGATTTTGCCTATGAGGTCTCGCGCTCAATGCGCGCGGTTGAAGGCTCGCTTTTGGTGGTTGACAGCTCGCAGGGTGTCGAGGCGCAAACACTTGCCAACGTCTATCAGGCGATCGAGGCCAATCATGACATTGTGCCAATCCTGAACAAAATTGACCTACCGGCCAGCGATTGTGATCGCGTTGCCGAACAAATAGAAGACGTGATTGGCATCGATGCGTCAGGCGCCATTCGGGTCAGCGCAAAAACTGGCGTCGGCATCAAAGAAACATTGGAAGCTATCGTCAAAGAATTGCCCGCCCCCAAAGGCACGCGCGATGCCCCGCTCAAGGCAATGCTGGTCGACAGCTGGTACGACGCCTATCTCGGCGTCATCGTCTTGGTTCGGATCATGGACGGAGTGCTGAAAAAGGGCGAGCGGATCAAGATGCTGTCAAATGGCTCAGTGCATCATGTCGACCAAATCGGCGTATTCCGCCCCGAGATGCAAATGATTGACGAATTGGGTCCGGGCGAGATTGGCTTTCTGACCGCCTCGATCAAACAGGTACGCGACACGAGGGTTGGCGACACAATCACCCATGAGAAAAAAGGCACCGATCAAGCGCTTTTAGGGTTCAAACCAAGTCAGCCGGTGGTGTTCTGCGGGCTGTTCCCAGTGGATAATTCCGAGTTTGAAGACCTGCGGGAAGCCATCGACAAACTGTCGTTGAATGATGCGTCTTTCAGCTCTGAAATGGAGACATCGGCCGCGCTTGGTTTTGGATTTCGCTGCGGATTTTTGGGATTGTTACACCTTGAGGTGATCCGTGATCGCATCGAAAGAGAATATAATATTGAGCTGATAACCACCGCACCCTCGGTAATTTATCATGTTTTCCTGCGCGATGGCACTATGAACCCACTGCACAATCCGGCCGACATGCCCGACCTGACACATGTGGACCATCTCGAAGAGCCGCGCATCAAGGCGACAATTTTAGTACCCGACGAATATCTCGGCGATGTTTTGAAATTGTGTCAGGATCGGCGCGGCATTCAGATGGATCTGACTTACGCAGGCAGCCGAGCCATGGTCGTCTATGATCTGCCGCTCAACGAAGTGGTCTTTGATTTTTACGACCGCTTGAAGTCGGTAACCAAGGGCTATGCCTCTTTCGATTATCAAATGACAGAGTACCGGCAGGACAATCTGGTAAAAATGTCTGTGCTGGTCAATGACGAAGCAGTGGACGCGCTGTCGACCATGGTACATCGCGACCGGGCCGAAGCCCGAGGCCGGGCCATGGTAGAAAAACTTAAAGATCTCATTCCGCGTCATATGTTCAAAATTCCAATTCAAGCGGCGATTGGCGGCAAAGTGATTGCCCGCGAAACGCTGTCGGCGATGCGCAAAGACGTCACTGCCAAATGCTATGGCGGCGATGTCAGCCGTAAGAAAAAATTGTTGGATAAACAAAAAGCCGGCAAGAAAAAGATGCGCCAATTCGGCAAGGTTGATATCCCCCAGGAGGCCTTTATTTCGGCCTTGAAAATGGACGGTTAGTTTACAGCTCGCCCCCTTGGGGCGACCAGACCACCTTGCCAGACTTGGGCATTACGCTTTGGCAGTTGCTTAATACAAGAGGCCTCGGCTCGATTAATGAGCCTGCGTTAAAAACATTCCATCTAAAAAATTACAGCCTGCTGCGGCAAACAATAGTATCAGTGCATTTAATCTGAAGTTTATTTTGGAAATTTTTGGCTTTTGATTTCACTCTGGTTTATCCTGGCCTCGGCGCTCAACGCACAGGTTCAATGCAGCGCCCCCAAGGTATCGCTGACGTTTTCCCCTGACATACTGAGTTTTGACTAAGTTTTGACAATAAAGGTCAAAGTTTCGTTTCGGCCACCACAGCGAAAATATTACTGGATTAACAGAAATAAGCCGTAAACTGACAGCCTGTGTGACGCAAAACAGCACGCCAGTTCTGCGCACGCTGGCGCTGGCACTGGCTGCGCAGAGTTTGATCAGTTTTCGCCTGCAATACGCCAATGCCTATGCATTGCACGAATACGCACATGCCGTGATGGGGCACAGGTTTGGGACAAGCGGGATTATGGTTGGCCGCTCGCCAAACAACAACGGCCTTGGCGTTAAGAAAACGACCCCTATCTCAAGAACTTGCTGCGTATGACCTTTGGGGGAAAGCATCCGTTTGACTTT
>DDEJ01000102.1:16729-19070 GCA_002336405.1 Rhodobacteraceae bacterium UBA1957 | reverse complement strand
GGATGGGGCAGGCATCAATCTCAATAGTTTTTTGGCGCACAAGATTTTAACGCTATGATGGACGGTGAAGCCAGTCCAAGCCGGGGGTTGAATTATATCATTAACAAAACCTTTGCCCCGGGATATTTTTTGCTTGGTGCAAATCTTGGCGGCGATCCATCCAACTATGTGGCACAGTTGACAGCACAGTGGATAAGCACCTCGTTAGACGAAATCAGAAAATACCAATGGGTGGCGCTTTTACTGTCCAACGGCTATTGGACCAGCCTCAGGTCCATGAGGCACTACGACAAAGGGGCCACGGATATAGCACCCCACTGTGGGGCGACTTACAATGACAGCCCGAGGCCTGAGCGCAGTTTTATACTGGCCTGAATTTTTCCACTTTCCTGAACAAAAGCGGTGTTTCTATCGCCGTTGAACTGCCGTTTACGCTTGGCCCACGGGGTCGCTGGAGCTTTGGCATTGAACGCAACATCATCGGTATGAGCCAAGGCAAAGATATGACGCGAGAGTGCGCCGCAACATTAAATAACCTCAAAGTATCAGGAAAATTCATACAAAACGGCAGTTTCACCGAGGTACGTATCCAACATCTAGTCACAAAAAGTGTCTCTATGGTCGCGCAAATGTTCATGACAAAAGGTACCAGCCCGATTGGGGAAAGGCCCAGCTTTGGCGCCCGTCGAGGTGGCCATTTCGGGCTCCAGCTTGGTTTTTAGAACGCCGATGAGGCCTGAGCACAGCAAGCAAAATTCAGCGCCCCCCAAGTTCATCAGAGGACGCCATACTCAATTATCTGAATGTTTCATCTTATGCTTTTTGGCGGTGCGTTTCAGATCGACAGGCACCGTCACTGCAACCGCACCAGCATTTTCGAACATCAGCGTCACCAAAATCTCATCGCCCTGCGTCATAGGGGCAACAAGTCCCATGAACATCACGTGGTCACCACCTCGTTCCAGCGCGTGCATTCCACCTGCCGGGATCACTGCACCCTCAGCCAAATGGCGCATTGTCATCACACCGTTGGCCTCTTCGGAATGCGTGTGCAACTCGACCTTCTTGGCCGCGTCGGACGTCACACCCACCAAACGATCATCGGCGTCACCATGGTTCATCACCACCATAAACGCCGCAGCACTGGAAGCAGATTTTCCCGATGCTCGGGCGTAGGGGTCTTGCACCATAATAGACCCAGCCAGCGCGGGAAGGTAAAAGCAAACAGTGACAGCGGTTGCCAAGCAAAGAGCTTTGAAGGACATTATGTCTCTCCTTTAAAAGTTTAGTATTGCAATTAGAACTCAGACCACACTCAAATAAACGGTGGTCCGCGCGCCATATGCAACATCACATCGCGCACAGAGTGGTGTTGCCCACTGTCAGTTCTGAAAGCGCGCGAGCCATGATACTGGCGGCGCAACTGAGCCGTGACCTGTGGAACCACAGCAGCCAACGCAAGCGCACATTCCGCACAATGCTTAGGTGGTGACGTCGGCTTGCCGCTGGCGTCGATATGGATCGCAACAGCCCCGTTCCCGGCACATAGAACCATCTGATCTACCGCCGGGGCCATTGCGCGCGCCTGCGATACGCCAAGGCTGGCGACCACAAGCGTTATAACCATCACAAGAATGGATATTATTCTCAACCCATCGCGCATTAGCTCAATAAAAACCGTTCAATCACAAACTGCAAGCCTGTCACAAAAAAAGACCCGACCGGCCGGACGGATCTTACGACGTTCAGCGCTCTGAAAAAGTCTTAGACTAATTCAGCTTGTGCTTTGACGATTTCTTTTTTGATCTTCAATGCAGAGTCAGACAGCTCTGTGTCTTTTGCCTTGGCCATAAACAGGTCCAAACCGCCCCGGTGATCGACGGTGCGCAGGGCTGCGGCACAGATGCGCAGTTTCACACCGCGTTTCAGGATTTCAGACTGCAGTGTCACGTCGTTTAGGTTTGGCAAAAACCGCCGACGGGTCCTGTTTTTTGCGTGGCTGACATTGTTGCCAGTCATTGGGCCTTTTCCGGTCAGTTCACAACGGCGTGCCATATCGAGTTCCTCACTAAAATCCTGTCGCTTTGCGCCTTGTCATACACAGCACACACTGTGCGGGCTCAAAGGTTAGAGACCGTCTGTTATTGCCTAAGGAGATTGGCGTCAAGCGTTTCTGCACAGCTTTACCGACATAAGTTCCGCATGGGTCACAATAACGCTGGATGGCACTTCCGTTTGCTGTAAGATTTCCACGCCCGAGATTGATCTGTGCGCGCTACAATAATTTGAGACACCACAAACAGCACCCAAAGCGAAGACGCGAATCAACAATCCAAAATCG
>DDEJ01000102.1:13688-16336 GCA_002336405.1 Rhodobacteraceae bacterium UBA1957 | reverse complement strand
TGGCTCAGCTTACCAAAGGCATTCCCACAGTCAATCTTGCGCCGGACCGCGGTCCAGCAGCGTTTTGAGAATGCCTTGCGCTGCGCTTTCAGGCGTAAGATCACCTCGTTCCACAGCACAGCCCGCCTGCGCCATCGCAGAACGCACCTCGCTGCGTTGCAACCCCTCAAGCAATCCCTGACGGACCTCTTGTTCAAACCAATAGCGCGCCTGAACCGCGCGGTGATGTGCAAAATGCCCTACCTTGCGGCGCCAATCGCTCAGTGCCGTCATCTCGTCCCACGCCGCTGCAAGCCCAACTTGGGTCAAAGCCGACACGAGCATTGCTTTAGGAAACCCATCGGGGTCTTGTTCGCGCTTGCGCATCAAACGCAGAGCGCCGGCGTAATCGGCGCACGCCCGCGTCGCCGGCGCAACCAAATCACCGTCGGCCTTGTTGATCAGCACCAGATCGGCAATCTCCATAATTCCGCGCTTAACACCTTGCAGCTCGTCCCCACCGGCCGGTGCCAGAAGCAAGACAAACAAATCCGAGATTTGCGCCACCACGGTTTCCGATTGGCCAACCCCAACGGTTTCAATCAACACAATATCAAACCCTGCTCCCTCACACAGACCAACCGCCTCGCGGGTCCGTCGCGCCACGCCACCAAGATGGGTCTGGCTGGGCGAGGGCCGGATAAATGCGTTCGGATCGCGCGACAACAGATCCATGCGGGTCTTATCCCCCAGAATTGACCCCCCAGATCGGGTTGAACTGGGGTCAACCGCCAATACGGCAACCCGCAGGCCCGCAGCGGTCAGCATGCAGCCAAACGCTTCAATAAACGTGGATTTCCCAACCCCGGGTGTGCCTGACAGGCCGATGCGCAGCGCCTGTCGCTGCAGTGGTCGCAACCCGTCGAGCAGCGCCGTCGCCATTACCCGATGGTCCGCCCGACTGCTCTCGACCAAAGTGATTGCCTGAGCCAAAGCACGCCGATCGCCTGCAGACACACCTTGCATCAGTTTTTCGATATTCATATCATTGCTCCAGAATTCTTTCGTTTATTAGCAATCGGGGTATGACAAAAGCTGCTCTGCCTCGGCTTGTGTTGAATACCAATCTTCATATCGCAGTCGAACTGTGACGCAAAGGGTACTTTATGAGATTAAACCGGATGGCAGTTCTGCTGGCCCTGTGCAGCTGGGCAAGCGGCACCCTTGCAGACAACACATCAGACGAGTTCGATGTCTATATACAAGGCCTCCAAGCGGGCCGCCTGAGCCTTGTCACCCAGACCAAGGGCAGTGGCTATGCCGCCCGCATCCTGCTGCGCACCACCGGGCTCGCAGCGAAGTTATTGCGTTACAGGTTCGAGGCAACCGTCCAAGGGCGATCTCATAACGGTCACCACCGGCCGGTTCACTACAGCGAAAAGTCGGACACTGGCAAACGCCAAACCGATAAAACCATCACCTATGTAAATGGGCTTGCAAAGGTCACTCAGAGCAAAAAACGCAAACCTCACTGGCTGAAACCCAAAAGCCAAAGAAACCGTCTTGACCCGCTGACCGCAACCTATGAATTGCTGCGCGACCGCCCCAAAGACACACTTTGCCAGCAGAGCTTGAAACTGTTCGATGGCGCGCGTGCTGTCGACATCATCCTAGCTGACCCGAAATCCGACCGCAAAGGCATCACCTGTCGTGGACGATACAAGCGGGTCGGCGGATTTTCCGAGGCCGAAATGAGCAAAGGGGTCAGCTTTCCCTTCAAACTGACCTATGTGCCCGTACCCAATGGCGATTATCAAGTACAGTCCCTGAAGATTGAAACCCTGCGTGGACGCGCCAGCTTTCTTCGGCGATAACGGATCTATGAAAGCTCTGTTACCAATCGAGGAGGCGCTGCCTGCGCTTATTGATGCGCTGCATCACCGCAAACGCGCTGTTCTTCAGGCCCCACCGGGGGCTGGCAAAACCACCCGTGTGCCTCTGGCGCTGCTGGAGGCAAACCTGTGCACAGGGCGGATCCTGATGCTGGAGCCACGCCGCCTGGCGGCGCGCGCCGCCGCCGAACGCATGGCCGAAACACTGGGCGAGGTCCCCGGGGAACGTGTCGGCTACCGTATGCGCGGCGCGGTCAAAAGCGGCCCCAAAACCCGCATCGAGGTGGTCACTGAAGGCATCCTGACGCGGATGATACAATCGGACCCCGAATTGTCCGGCATTGACGTGGTAATTTTTGACGAATTTCACGAACGCTCGCTCAACGCTGATCTGGGATTGGCACTCTGTCTCGAAATCGCCGGCGCTCTGCGCGGGGATCTGATGTTGCTGGTGATGTCGGCCACGCTTGACGCGGCCCCCGTTGCCACACTTATGGGGGATGTGCCAGTCATCACCTCGCAGGGTCGCAGCTTTCCAGTTGCGTTTAAATGGCTCGAAAAACCGCTTGCCAAAACCATCCGCTATGAAGCCGCGCTGGCCGATCTTGTGGTTCGGGCCGCCGAGGAAACTGAGGGTGGATTATTGGTCTTCCTGCCCGGTGAGGGCGAAATCCGCCGCGTTGAGACGTTGCTAAAACCGCGATTGGGCACAGCTTACAGCATCCGGCCACTGTATGGCGCAATGCCTTTTGCCGATCAACGCGCTGCCATTCAACC
>DDEJ01000102.1:7939-13255 GCA_002336405.1 Rhodobacteraceae bacterium UBA1957 | reverse complement strand
CGGCGCGCTCGGTTTGACGCAGGCTCTGGCATGTCGCGGTTGGTCACAGAAAAGGTCACCCGCGCCGAAGCCACCCAGCGCGCCGGACGTGCCGGACGGGTCAGCAACGGCACCGCCTACCGGCTTTGGACCCGCGGGGAGGAAGGCGGCCTGCAAGCCTATCCCCCCGCCGAGATCGAGGCCGCGGATCTGGCACCGCTGGCGCTTGAGTTGGCGCTTTGGGGCGCAACGGCTGCCACCTTGCCGTTTTTGACCCAACCCAATGCCGCCAGCCTGTCCGAGGCGCAGGCGCTACTGCGGTTGCTGGGAGCATTGGACCGCTCGGGCCAAATGACCCCGCATGGACGGAAGATCGCGGCGCTGCCGCTGCATCCCAGACTGGCGCATATGCTGGGTCTGGCCGGCCCACAAGGCGCCCTTCTGGCCGCACTTCTGGCTGATCGCGATCCATTGGCGCGCAGTGCACCTGTGGATCTGAACCTCAGAATAGAGGCTCTGCGCGACCTGCGCCATTATTCTGCCACCCGCCCCGATGCTGCAAACCGCGGCGCTGTCGAGCGTATCCGACACGAAGCCCACCGCCTTGAGCGCAGCGTCAAAGACGTCAAAGCAACCTCAATGAGCCTGCCCGAAATGGCGGCTCTGGCCTATCCGGACCGGATCGGCTGCCGCCGCCCCGGCGATGCGCCACGGTTTATCCTGTCAGGCGGCAAAGGTGCTGTGCTTGACGACCATGACCCGCTGGCCAGCCAGCGCCTGATCGTTGCCACCGATTTGGACGGCAATCCACGCGAAGCCCGTATCCGGCAGGCCACGGCCCTGAGCAACCGCGAGATGCGCGGGTTGTTTGCCAACCAGATCACTTGGGCAAACCGCTGTGACTGGTCCAAGCGGGATCGTCGGGTGATCGCCCGCCAGCAGGAAATGCTTGGCGCCGCAATTGTTGATGACCGCATATGGAGGGACGTCCCTGAAGACGCGTTGGCGCGCGCCATGCTGGACGGGGTGCGAGACCTCGGCCTGTCGCTGTCGCCTGCCGCCCAGCGGTTTGTCGCCCGCGTCGCCCTTGGGAGCAAAGACTTGCCCGAGATGACTGAGGCCGCGCTGGTGGGCAGTCTGGAAACCTGGCTGCTGCCGCATCTGCAGGGCGTAAAAACCGCCGATGACTGGAAGCGCTTTGATCTGTTACCCGCGCTACGGGCTCGGCTCACATGGCCACAGATGTCAGCGCTTGATCGGGATGTACCCGCGCATTTCGAAACCCCTTTGGGACGCCATATCGCCATAGACTATGGCGGTGAACATCCTGAAATCGCGCTGAGACTACAAGAGATGTTCGGACAGACCAGCCATCCGATGGTTGGCAAGACACCCCTAAGGGTGACGCTGCTATCCCCCGCCGGGCGGCCTTTGCAAACCACAATGGATCTGCCGGGGTTTTGGGCCAGTTCCTATCTTGACGTGCGCAAGGACATGCGCGGACGCTATCCCAGACACCCCTGGCCCGAAGACCCCACCGAGGCCGACCCAACACTGCGGGTCAAGCGTCCCAAAACAGGGCCATAAAGTCTAAACAAACATCGTGGGCCGCGAGGGTCTTCAACAAAAGACGCCACAATCAACCCCTGCGCAATTGTTAGCGGCCCAGACACCAACGCATGATGGCTTTTTGCGCGTGCAGCCGGTTTTCAGCCTCATCAAAAATGACCGAATGCGGGCCGTCCATCACCTCTGAGGTGGCCTCATCATCGCGGTGTGCCGGCAGGCAATGCATGAATAATGCATCGGGTTTGGCATGGCGCATCAACTCTGTGTTAACCTGATAACCACGCAACTGGTTGTGACGACGCTCGCGGGCCGATTGCGGGTCATGCATGCTAACCCATGTGTCTGTCACCACCAGATCAGCCCCGGTTACCGCTTTGACCGGATCGCGCTCGATCTCGACTGTCACGCCTTTGGCGCGGGCCTCGTCCAGAAAAATGGCTTCCGGGTCAAGCGGCTGCGGGCCAGTGAATGTCAGATCAAAACCAAATTGCCCCGCCGCCTGTGCAAAGCTGGAAAAGACATTATTTCCATCGCCTGACCAGACCACCTTGCGGCCCTTGATCGGACCATTATGTTCCTCAAATGTCATAATATCGGCCATAATCTGGCATGGGTGCGACCGGTTGGTCAGCCCGTTGATCACCGGCACTGTGGCATGCTCGGCCATCTCCAGCAACGTGGCCTCTTCAAAGGTGCGGATCATAATAAGATCGACATAGCGCGACAGCACCCGCGCGGTATCGGCGATGGTCTCACCATGCCCAAGCTGCATGTCAGAGCCGGACAACAGCATCGTCTCGCCCCCCATCTGGCGCACCCCGACATCAAATGACACCCGGGTCCGAGTTGAGGGTTTTTCAAAAATCAGCGCCACCATGTGGCCCGCCAAGGGAAGGTCGGCATCCGGGCTGCCTTTGGGCTGTCCAAGGCGCGCAGATTTCATCTGTTGTGCGTGATCAATCATCTGCCGCAAGGCCGCAGGATCTGTAATGTTTATATCAAGAAAATGGCTCATCTGGGGTGCTCTTTTATTTTACATCAAAGGTCTTTAGTGGCTATAAATGCTTGGCGCCGCGCTACTGTTTGCGCGCGCTGGCCAACAGGTGTTCAGCGGCACGCGCCAGTCGTAATATCGCCTCGTCAATCTCGGCATCCGTGATGTTAAGCGGCGGCAGCAGACGGATGACATTATCAGCCGCAGGCACAGTAATCACCTGCATGTCATAACCGGCTTTGACCACATCAACATTGGCAGCCCGACATTTCAGACCCAACATCAACCCGACACCACGCAGGTCTTCAAACACGTCTGGATAGCCTGCGATCAGCCCCGCCAGTTTTTGACTAAACAAGCCGGCCTTGCGGTTGACCTCGGCCAAAAATTCTGGCGCTGCAATATGCTCGAGCACGGTACATCCCACGGCACAGCCCAAAGGGTTGCCGCCATAGGTGGAACCGTGGGTTCCAGCGGTCATACCGCTCGCGGCTTTCTCAGAGGCCAGAACCGCGCCCAGCGGAAAGCCACCGCCGATGCCTTTGGCCGCCAGCAGGATATCGGGCTCAATGCCGGCCCATTGATGGGCAAACAAGCGGCCGGTGCGGCCGATACCACATTGCACCTCATCTAGGATCAGCAAAACCCCGCGCGCATCGCACAGCGCTCTGAGCGCTACGAGGTCGCTGTCGGCAAGCGGCCTGATACCGCCCTCGCCCTGCACCGGCTCAATCATAACACCTGCAGTTTTATCAGTAATTGCAGCGCTGACCTGATCAAGATCAAACCAGTCCAAATGCACAAAGCCAGGCAGAACCGGGCCAAAGCCCTTGATCATCTTTTCTGATCCCGCCGCAGCGATTCCCGCAGAGGAGCGACCGTGGAACGAACCCTCGAAGGTGATCAGTTCAACACGATCGCTTTGGCCTTGTTCGAACCAGTATTTACGCGCCATTTTTACCGCTAGCTCACAGCTTTCAGTTCCAGAATTGGTAAAAAACACCGTGTCGGCAAAGCTTTCGGCCACCAATTTGTCAGCCAGCGCCTGCTGCTGTGGTATCTGATATAGGTTGGAGACGTGCCAAAGGTTTTGTGCCTGTTCACTGAGTGTTTTCACCAATGCGGGATGGGCATGACCCAATGCGTTCACAGCAATGCCTGCGCCCAAATCAAGAAAGCGGCGCCCATCAGCTTCGATAAGCCAACAGCCCTCTCCCTTTACAAAACTCATCGGCGCGCGTGCATAGGTGGGTAAAATCGACGGGATCATTGGCATACATCCTTGGTAAGAGGCCGCTGTGGTGGCGCATAGGCCGCGGCAAGTCAACAATTTAGAGGGGGAAAACGCGCAACAGCACGTAAAAACGACAGCTCAGAGCTTATTAACCGTCAGGTCGGAGACGCTTGGCTGAGGTTTGAAAAATCTGTATCATGTTCATCTCATACCATCCGAGACTTAGAGGTTAAAGAACAAAAATCCAAATACAGGTACTTTTGAATACAGTACACTATTTAGTATATATAAATTCTAAATCCAGATCTCAGGCATGATAGATGCAAGGTGGCTTAGCAAGTGAAAATTGTACAAGTGAGCCATTCCATGTCAGACCAGATGACGCTGCGTCGTAAAGTCTATGAGGTTCTAGAAACGACAGAAAAGCGAAGCAAGCTAAGTTCGATCATCGACATCGGTCTGGTTGTTTTGATCGTGGTCAATATCATGTCAGTGGTGCTGGAGAGCGTCGAGTCGATGAACTCCCGATTTGGAATACTTTTTGAGTATATCGAAATTTTCTCGGTGGCAGTTTTCACAATCGAATATCTGATGCGCCTGTGGGTTTGTCCCGAAGATCCTATTGAGGGTGCAGATAAAAATCCTCGCCTCAAACACATGCGCTCGCCAATGGCGGTAATCGATATCCTCGCCATCTTACCGTTTTATCTGACCTATATGTTTGCGATTGATCTGCGCTTTCTGAGGGTTCTACGACTGCTGCGTATTTTAAAGCTGACGCGATATTCTTCGGCAATGACCATGCTACTTGACGTTTTCAAAGAAGAAGCCAGTGCCTTTTTTGCTGGATTCTTCATCCTGATGGTCCTGTTGATCTTGGCAGCCAGCGGCGCCTATCTGGCCGAACATCAGATACAACCTGTAAAATTCGGCTCAATTCCTGCAGCCATGTGGTGGTCGATGGCGACACTGACCACTGTGGGGTATGGCGATGTCACACCGGTCACCGTTGCAGGCAAAATATTCGGTGCGTGTGTGACGATCGTCGGGATCGGCATGGCTGCGCTGCCCGCTGGTATTTTGGCAAATGGCTTGGCAACCCAATTAAACCGCAAACGTGAAGTCATGGCCGAACAGTTTCGCATGGCGCTTCAGGATGGCAACATTGATGACCAAGAAGCCGACGCAATTGAAGAGTTGCGAAAAGATCTTGGTGTCAGCGTTAACGTCGCCAATGGTATTTTAGAAACTGTGCAGAAAAACAAAATCAAAACCAAGCTACACTTTTGCCCAAACTGTGGCGAGTCACTCTCACAGTACGCCAAAGAAAACGTATAATAAGAGAACGAAGGCTCACCTTCAGTGGGAAATAAGGATTTAAAGTGCAAAAATATTTGTAGAGCGACTGCTCGATTTTTATAAGGCGGCTGCTCTTTTGGTGTGCTGCTTGGACGTTCACTCCGTCAGCTTGTTTTATATTGGCTCACACGAAAAAGTGACACCAACCAATCTTCATTTTTCAAATCTATTACATATACTT
>DDEJ01000102.1:0-7543 GCA_002336405.1 Rhodobacteraceae bacterium UBA1957 | reverse complement strand
GCATTTCAAAATGAAACTTATCACGAAAGCTTTGATATTTGTCAGTAGTATTTATCTTGTCTCACCCGCTTTGGCTGGTGAGACCGCATCACCTGCAGATGCCCGCGTTTATTTTGTAAATCTGTTGGATGGTGACCAAGTTACCGCACCGATTTCTGTAATCTTTGGTCTATCAGGCATGGGCGTTGCACCCGCTGGAACTGAAAAGGCAAACACAGGCCACCATCATTTATTGGTCGACAGGCCTGCGCTAGGACAGGGCGAAGACGGCGCTGATGAACTAGAATATGGGCTGCCAAGTGATGAGCAACATATTCATTTCGGGGGTGGACAAACCGAAGTTACAATTGACTTGTCCAGCGGTCAGCACAGCCTACAACTTGTGTTGGGTGATTATGCGCATACCCCGCACAACCGGCCCGTGGTGTCTGAGGTGATCCATATCACCGTTGATTAGGGCGCTTAGGCAGGGCGTTTTGAAGCGGTCTCAGACGGCGCAAACGGATCCACCTCATAACTCACGCCAGCCAAATAAAGCCCATAGGGCGGACATACTGGACCGCAGGCGGCGCGATCACGCGCTTCCAGCGCCCGGCGTACATCATCGGTTCCCCAACTTCCGGCCCCAACGCGTTCTAATGTGCCCACAAGACTGCGCACTTGATTGTGTAGAAACGATCGGGCCCGCACATCAAAGTGAACCTCTGGCCCTGAGGAACCGTCAACGGCGCTGATCTCGATCGAGTCCAACGTTTTGACGGGGCTTTTGGACTGACAGATGGTCGACCGAAAGGTGGTGAAATCATGGGTGCCGATCAAAACCTTCACGGCATCGCGCATCGCCGCAAGATCCAGCCCAGTTTTAACCTGCCAAACCAGTCCCGCGACATGGGTGGCCGGTGCCCGGCGCATTAGCAAACGAAAATGATACTGTCGCTGGGTGGCCGAAAACCGCGAGTGCCATTCATCGTCGACCCGCGCGACGTCAAGAATCGCGATCGGGTTCGGTTTGAGGTGAAAGTTCAACGCCTCTGACAGGCGGAACGGCGCCCAATCCCGCGTCAGATCGCAATGCGCCACCTGCCCTGTGGCATGGACCCCGGCATCGGTGCGCCCGGCGGCTCCAATCTGATGTGGGCCCATCGCAATTTTGGCCAAAGCGGCCTCAACCGCGCCTTGCACCGAGCGGCGATCATTCTGGCGTTGCCACCCCGAGAACGGCGCACCGTGATATTCAATTTTAAGGGCAAATCTAGGCATATTTTGGCACTTAAGGCAAAATAGCCAAAAGGGAAAGACCGCAAGGCCCCTCAGCCGTTTAGAATCCAAATTATGTTCGGCGCTGCGGCGGCAAAGTTCAAACACAGTTTGGCCAGACTGAGAGCGGTTGTGTCTCGCAGCGACAGCCAAACACACCAAACGAATTACAGATGACAAATACGTCATCCACCGCTAAACACTAACCAACCCCTCACCCAACAAACGTGTCGGATATTTCGCAAACAAATGAGGCCGGCGGCCCTCAGCCCACTGACCTCAGAAAACAAAGAAAAGCTAATGCCCCTCTTTGATCAAACGTGCCAACTGTGGCTGCGATAACTGTCACTGACGCGACTTCGTTGGACGCTGGGAAAATTGGTGCGATCCTGTCAGAACATGTTGATTTGACAGATTGGCACCCCCGCGTTCACAGCCGCGCCGAGGAAATTCATTTTGCCAGCCGTATGATTGCTTTGGGTTGGGTGCGTGTGGCGCGGCTTGATAGCGCCATGGTTGGCTTTCTCGCCCGTGATCGGCACGATATCATTGCGCTGTTCATCCACAGCGGCGCACAGCGCCAAGGGGTCGGCAGTGTACTTGTGCAAGATGCCAAACAAAGCAAAGCGCACTTGACAGCTTGGAGTTATGTTCAAAACACCCAAGCACGAAGTTTTTATCGAAGTGAGGGTTTCATAGAGGATCAACGTACCGATGGAAGCCAAAACGATTTAAAACTGCCTGATATTAAATATATTTGGAACTATAGTATGTAAGATTACACAGACGACATTATACGGTTAAATTTAACCAAATGAATAATTTATCCGTATTATCAGTCAATTTTCCCATTAATATTAAGTTTTACGAACTCCAATTGTCGAAATATACTTGATTTATGTAAATCAAGGTTGCACTTTATCGATGCAACGTTACCGTTATCGACCCACTGTTCCTTTTGGCCAGTCACTCGATCTTGGACTGACAGAGCCAAGCTGCCGCACTTCCGCGGGCAGTATATTAAAGGAGATACGGCGATGGCAAATGGCACCGTCAAATGGTTCAATACAACCAAGGGTTATGGCTTTATTGCCCCCGACAGCGGCACAAAAGATGTGTTCATCCATATTTCAGCGGTTGAGCGTTCCGGTTTGACCGGTTTGGCAGACAATCAAAAGGTAACATTTGACATCGAACCAGGCCGCGACGGTCGCGAATCTGCTGTCAACATCGTCCTCGCATAAGCCAAATCGGTTATGGCTTTTCTGCGGGCGTCCAGCTAGATGCCCGCTTTTGTTTGCTGAGCGAAATCAACTCCTCGACCATCGGCCCCAGCGCGTCTACGATACGCGTGACCCCCGCTGCGTTTGGATGCAACCCGTCGGACTGCAAGAACCGCACAACCGACGCGAGCCCATCATTAGGGTTGTCATATAATCCCGCTAAAAAATTATCAGCCAGAAGCGTGTCATACTGCGCCGCCAAATCTGGGTAGATAGACTCAAAAACCTGCTTATATTCAGCGCCATAATTATTGGGAACATGAATACCAACCAGTAAGACCGGTATCGCGGATGCGCCTGCCACATCCAGAATTCCTGCAAGATTGCGACGGCTCAGGTCCGGATCAATACCGCGCAAAAGATCGTTACCCCCCAATGCAATGATCAACCCATCCACCTCAGGCGTCAATGACCAACCTATCCGCGCCAATCCACCTCTCGTGGTGTCGCCCGAAACACCCCCGTTGATTAACGCCACCTCCTGTCCTTGATCCTCAAGCCAGCGTTGCATCTGCGGGACAAATCCCTGCTGTGCCACCAAACCGTAGCCTTGGGTCAGGCTGTCACCCAGCGCCAATATTGTGACTGGCTCTGCGATGGCCAGTACGGGCGTCAAAAGAACTGCAGCGACGCTCTTGCTGAACCCCCGCAAGACACCGTATGGAGAAAAGATATTTAGCATTGGACCCCGTTTTATGACCGTACCTGTCGTTAGTGCCGAACTGTTGTCCCTGTCTTTGACTGGGAATGCCGGAAAAATCGATATCATTCACGATATAACGCTAGATGTGCTGCCTGGCGAGACCCTAGCATTGGTTGGCCCGTCTGGTTCGGGCAAATCGTCACTTTTAATGCTGATGGGTGGATTAGAGCAAGCCAGCTCAGGCCGCATTAACGCCCTGGGCCATGACCTCAGTACCATGAGCGAAGATCAACTTGCCCGGTTTCGGCGCAAGCACATGGGTATTGTGTTCCAATCCTTCCATCTGATTCCCAATATGACGGCACTGGAAAATGTGGCAACTCCACTCGAGTTGGCCGGCGACAAACAGGCATTCCAACGCGCCCACGATGAGCTGGAGATCGTGGGGCTGTCGCACCGCATGGGGCATTACCCGTCTGAACTGTCTGGCGGCGAACAGCAGCGCGTTGCTCTTGCGCGGGCGTTGGTGACACGCCCCACCATCTTGCTGGCTGACGAACCCACAGGAAACCTTGACGGCGCCACCGGTGCCGCCATTGTCGATCTATTGTTCAATCTCAGCGCCAAACACGGGGCTACTCTGATCTTGGTCACCCATGCGGCAGACCTTGCCAAACGCTGTGATCGAACCATTCACTTGCGCGACGGACGCCTTGAGGCCCAGCCAAACGAGACGCCGACGTGAGCTGGAAAATTTCCGCCAAATTTGCCCGCAGGGAACTGCGTGGCGGCATCACAGGGTTTCGGATTCTGCTTGCCTGCCTGACCCTCGGGGTCGCCGCAATCACAGCCGTTAGCACCATAAAAATAGCCATCGAGACCGGCCTCACCGAACAGGGCGCCACTCTACTGGGTGGCGACGCAGAGGCCAAATTTACCTACCGGTTTGCTACCGCCGAAGAACGGGCTTGGCTGGCCGGGAACGCGTTGGCTATATCCGAAGTGACAGATTTCAGGTCCATGGCGCATGTGAAGGGACCCGACGGCCCGGAACAGGCGCTGACACAGGTGAAATCCGTTGATGACGCCTACCCGCTGACCGGCAGTGTGACATTATCGAACGGGGTTGCTCTGAACCGCGCGCTCGGCGATCAGGACGGGACGCCAGGTGGTGTGATGCAGAGGGTCCTTGCCGAGCGTCTGGATCTGAAGATTGGTGACCGGTTCCGCCTTGGTCAACAAGACTTTGTGCTCTCAGCGCTGCTCAACGTGGAACCGGACCGCGCCAGCGACGGCTATGGTATGGGCCCACGAACGCTGGTGCATACAAACGCGCTGAAAGCGTCAGGCCTGTTGTCACCGGGGACCATATTTTCGACCAAATACCGCCTACTTTTAGAACCAGATAAAGACCTTGAGCGACTTAAGATAGCGGCGGAAGACCGGTTTTCCAACAGCGGCATGCGCTGGCGGGATGCCCGCAACGGAGCGCCCGGGATCGCCCGCTTCATTGATCGTCTCGGCGTCTTTCTGGTGTTGGTTGGGCTTGCCGGTCTGGCAGTGGGCGGGGTCGGCGTCTCGGCTGCGGTCAAAACCTATCTGGACAGTAAAATCAGTGTGATCGCAACGCTGCGCACTTTGGGGGCCACGAGAGCGGTCATTTTCCAGACTTATTTCTTGCAAATCGGGGCTCTGTCAGGTGTCGGCATCGCACTCGGCTTGTTGCTGGGCACCGCTATACCACTGGCTCTGGCACCTTGGATCAATGCACAACTGCCAATACCCGCCAGCTTTACAATCTATGCAAAGCCGCTGTTTGAAGCCGCCGTCTATGGGTTTTTAACCGCTCTAATCTTTACCCTTTGGCCTCTGGCGCGGGTCGAGGATATTCGCGCAGCAACGTTATTTCGAGATCAAGTCAGCCAGAGCAAGACACTGCCAGCTCTGCGCTATCTCTTGGCCATCGGAGGGGTGCTCACTGCTTTGCTGGCTTCTGCTGTTTGGTTTAACGGCACTGTCAAACTTACGCTGTGGATGGCAGCAGGCATAATTGGCGCTCTGTTTGCGCTTGCTATTGCGGCCTTTGTAATGCAACGCACCGCACGGCTGGCTTCGCGGGCCGTGCGCCAACCAGTCTGGCGTTGGGCGCTTGCCGCACTCAGCAATCCCAACAATGGCAGCACCTCTGTGGTGATGTCTCTCGGTCTGGGACTGTCCGTTCTGGCCGCCGTTGGACAGATTGACGGCAATCTAAGAGCAGCGATCTCCCGGGATCTGCCAAAGGTCGCACCTTCGTATTTTTTTGTGGATATCCAAAAGGACCAAATCACCGACTTTGTTGAGCGCGTCTCAATAAATCCAAAGGTGACGCGTATGGACACCGCCCCAATGCTTCGTGGCGTGATCACCCAAATCAACGGGGTTAACGCCACCGAAGTGGCCGGCGACCACTGGGTTATTCGCGGAGATCGCGGCCTAACCTATGCCGCCACCCTGCCTGAACGCACCACGCTAACCGCCGGCACATGGTGGGAGGCCGATTATAGCGGACCGCCACTTTTGAGTTTCGCTGCCGAGGAAGCCGCTGAAATCGGCCTTGAGCTGGGCGACAAGTTGACCCTGAACATTCTGGGACGCAGTATCACCGCAGAAATCAAAAACTTCCGTGAAGTGGATTTTTCCGACGCGGGTCTCGGCTTTGTGATGACGTTAAACCCAGCGGCAATTGCCAGCGCTCCCCATAGTTTCATCTCAACGCTCTATGCCGCAGAGGCCGCAGAGGCGGGCATTCTGCGCGACCTCGCAAACCACTTTCCCAACATCACCGCGATCCGAGTGCGCGATGCCATTGCCGAGGTCAGCAAATTACTCGGCGCCATTGCCAGCGCTACCTCTTATGGGGCGGCCACCACAATCCTCACTGGATTTTTGGTGCTGATCGGCGCCGCCGCCGCTGGTGAACGGGCGCGCAGTTATGAGGCCGCCGTTTTGAAAACCATCGGGGCCACCCGACGTCAAATTCTGCTAAGTTTTGCGCTCAGGTCTGCACTATTGGGCGCGGCTGCGGGGGTGGTTGCACTCGCAGTTGGCATTTTGGGTGGCTGGGCCGTGAACCATTTTGTGATGGAGGCGAAATTCTCTGTGGTCTGGCCCTCGGCTCTTGGCATTATCTTTGGTGGTTTGCTGGCAAATCTGTTGGCAGGGCTGGGCTTTGCATTGAAATCACTGGCAAACAGACCGGCGCAAACGCTGCGCAGCCGGGACTAGGCCATCAGCAGTCACCTATCTGACCAAGTAAGGCGATTTTCTGTTCGGGTGCCCCTTCCACCGAGGTCGATTTCGACGTAAACTTACACACATAAGCGTCAAGCATTCTTGCCAGACCATCACCCAGACATACGGATTGATGACAGATAGGATGAGACGGTGAAGCGACGTGATTTTCTTCTGACCGCCAGTGCAATTGCAGGCGGTGCGGGTCTCCACGCCGCAAACTTGGGTGCAGCAGGCCTTGCCGCAAATCTTGGCCAGCGCAGAGCGCTGGCTCTCTACGACTTAACCATACAGAATGCCCACTATAGATTCAGTGATCACCCACCAACCTCAGACATGGTCAGCCTGTCACCACAGGCCCCTCCCCCAGTGCTTGTTGGCCATCAGGCAAAGCCAATGATGCTGAACGTCCGCAATACACTACCCGACTACACCTCGATGCATTGGCATGGGCTGCGCATTGCAAACGCGATGGATGGCGTTCCCTATCTCACCCAGATGCCAATCGCCACAGACGAAACCTTTTCTTATGCCTTTACCCCCCCCGATGCTGGCACCTATTGGTATCACCCGCACTGTATGACAATGGATCAGATGGCACATGGGTTGACTGGTGTTCTTGTGATCAACGAAGCGATAGATCCAGGATTTGACGCGGACCAGGTGATCAACTTAAGAGATTTCCGTCTCAATGAAGAGGGGAATTTTCTACCGTCTTTTACCAGCCGCGGCGCGGCGCGGGCTGGCACTTTTGGCAACGTCGTGACTGCAAACTGGCAAGAAAACCCGGTCTACGACCACCCCGCCGGCGCACTGCTGCGTTTGCGGGTGGTCAATACAGACACCACCCGCATTCACAAACTCTATCTCACAACGACCAACGCACAGATCATCGCGTGGGATGGCCATCCGGTGCGCGACCCGATCGCCCTGCCAACCGCCCTAAAGCCTGTGCTTGTCGGACCGGGACAACGGCTGGATTTCGCCCTGAGGATGCCTGAATCCGAAGGACAAAAAATCGATCTTATGGCAAAACTGCCCGGCCAACCCAAAGTCATGGCCAGCCTGCGTGCAATCGGATCAAACC
>DDEJ01000092.1:26885-47663 GCA_002336405.1 Rhodobacteraceae bacterium UBA1957 | reverse complement strand
ATTGTGGTCAATTATGGCGAAACCGTGACAACAACCTTTGAAATAACAGGCTAAATGAATTCCCAAAAATACATAATAATTCCGTATAACTGCGTCGCGACGCGATTTATGCGCTTAAGGTCGCCTGTACAGCACGGGTCCAGCCGGCATATTTGTCTTGTCTTGTTTTTGAATCCATATCAGGGGTAAAACGCGTCTGACAGGCCCATGTTTTGGCAAAGCCTGCCATGTCGGGATAAAGTCCGCAGTGCATACCGGCCAACCAGGCGGCCCCAAGGGCTGTGGTTTCTAAAAACTCTGGTCTGTCGACGGGTGCGTCGATAATATCTGATACAAATTGCATGGTCCAGTTTGACGCGCTCATGCCGCCGTCCACCCGCAATACTGGCTGGCCGCCTGATTGATTCCAATCGGCTTGCATGGCTTGCAATAAATCGCGCGTTTGAAAGCCGACGCTCTCAAGGGCCGCACGGGAAAACTCGGCCGGGCCAGAATTGCGTGATAAACCAAAAATCGCACCGCGACATTCAGCATTCCAATAGGGGGCCCCAAGCCCGGTAAAAGCGGGCACCATCACCACGTTTTGCCCGCTGTCGGCCGCCTCGGCCAGCGCTTGTGTTTCGCCGGCATGATCGATGATTTGCAACCCGTCGCGCAACCATTGCACCACAGCGCCAGCAATAAAAATTGACCCCTCCAATGCATAGGTCGGGGTGCCGTTCAATTGATATGCAATCGTCGTGAGCAGGCGATTTTTCGATGTAACTGGTGTGGCTCCGGTGTTTAAAAGTGCAAAACATCCGGTGCCATAGGTTGATTTCATCATCCCTGGCTCGAAACAGGCTTGTCCCACGGTTGCGGCTTGCTGGTCACCGGCAACACCACAGATTGCGATGGGGCCACCAAACAGTGACGGGTCGGTCCACCCAAAATCTGCGGCACAATCCAGCACTTTGGGCAGCATGCAAACTGGGATTTCCAGCAGGCTGCACATCATATGGCTCCAGCGGCCCTTGCAGATGTCATATAACAGGGTCCGCGCAGCATTGGTGGCATCGGTTACGTGTACTGCGCCCTTCGTCAATTTCCAGATCAAGAAACAATCTACGGTTCCAAACAACAAATCGCCCGCGTTTGCCCGCTCACGGGCGCCGGGCACATTGGCGAGAATCCAGCTCAGTTTTGTGCCTGAAAAATATGGATCAAGTCTCAGCCCGGTGCGGTCGGTGACCATTTGTTCATGGCCAAGGTCACGCAGTTTTTGGCATTGGGGGGCGGTTCGGCGATCCTGCCAGACAATGGCGTTATAGACCGGTTCGCCAGTGTGCTTATCCCACACAAGCGTGGTTTCGCGCTGATTGGTAATTCCGATTGCCGCAATGTCGCCTGAGGTCAGCGCCGCTTGTGAAAGTGCCGCCCGGCAGGTGGCAAGCGTGCTGTCCCACAGATCGGCCGGATTATGTTCGACCCAGCCGGAATTGGGATAGTGTTGGGTGAATTCTTGCTGCGCAGAGGTTACTTGCGCCATCGCACTATTAAAAATGATCGCCCTGCTTGAGGTGGTTCCCTGATCAATCGCTAGAATATGGGTCATATCCCCCCCTTTATGTGTATCAGCGCTCTTTTGGTGTCACACTTAGCGGGTCTTTGCCCTGAAAGAAATAGTCCCGCTCAGTTGTGGTTTGAAAAGGCTGCCATGTGGTTTTGCAACCGAGGTTGCCACCGTTCGCATGCCTGTAATTAAAGGTGCACTCAGATGTCATTGGACGCATGGTCTTGCGGATGCTCTGCCATCCAAACCCCCAGCGCTTTGGTCTGTTCATCGGTCAACCGCAACCCCAGTTTCGAGCGGCGCCACACCACGTCTTCGGCAGTGCGAGCGTATTCGTGGCGCATCAGCCATGCGACTTCGCGTTCGGTGAGAGTGGCACCAAAATCCTGCCCAAGTTGGCTGGTGGTTTGCACCGTGCCTAGCATATTTTGGGCGTCTGTCCCATAAGCCCGAACCAAACGCTGCGCCCATTTTCGATCAAGAAATGTGTAGGCGGCGCAAAGCTCGGTGATCAGACGGTCCACATCTCCTACAGGAAAATCACCACCCGGCAGAGCGATACCTGCAGTCCAAGGCGGCGTGGCGTGCGCAAAGAAGGGAGTGATTTTTTCCAGAGCGGATTCAGCGAGTTTACGGTATGTAGTAATTTTACCACCAAAAATATTCAGCATTGGCGCGCCCTGAGCCCCCAGCGCATCTTGATCCAGCGTCAATACATAGTCACGCGTCGCCGCAGTGGCCGAGGCTGCCCCATCGTCATAAAGTGGGCGCACTCCGGAATAGCTCCAGACCACATCCTCTTTCGTCACCGGTTTGTCGAAATAACGCGACGCAAATTGCAGCAGATAATCGCGTTCCTGTGGGGAGCATTCGGCAGGGGTGGAGGGGTCGTCGTGGTCGGCATCCGTGGTGCCGATCAGGGTGAAATCGCTCTCATAAGGAATGGCAAAGATGATCCGCCCGTCCGTGCCCTGAAAAAAGTAACATTTTTCGTGGTCAAATAGTTTTTTCGTGACGATATGGCTACCACGGACCAAACGCACCCCATCTGTGGCGTTGATCCCGGCGGTGTGACGCAAAATGTTTGCCACCCAGGGCCCCCCGGCATTTACCAGCATCCGTGCTCGCACCACCCGCGGCTCTCCGCTTGGGGTGTCGTTAATTGTGATATGCCACAAATCATTGTATCGGCGTGCCTCGGTGACTTTGGTGCGGGGCAGAATTTGGGCGCCGCGGGCTTCAGCATCGCGGGCATTCAGTACCACAAGTCTGGAATCCTCGATCCAGCAATCAGAATATTCATAGGCCTTTTCGAATTTGTCGTTCAAAGGCACGCCTGCAGGGTCGTGGCGCAAATCCAACGTGCGGGTGGCGGGTAAAAATTTGCGGCCTCCCAATGTGTCGTACATAAACAGGCCAAGGCGCAATAACCAAGCCGGGCGTCGCCCCTTCATGCCGGGCAAGACGCGGTTTAACAGCCGTGATGTCGGGGTGTCGCTCTCAAAGCGCATATCGGCGTGGTAGGGCAATACAAAACGCATCGGCCAACTGATATGCGGCATCGCCCTCAACAGCGTTTCGCGTTCAATCAACGCCTCGCGCACCAGCCGAAACTCAAAATATTCAAGATAGCGCAGGCCGCCATGAAACAATTTGGTCGAGGCCGACGAGGTTGCCGAGCCTAGATCATTCATCTCGGCCAGGGTCACAGACAGGCCACGACCGGCAGCATCGCGTGCAATCCCGCAGCCGTTAATGCCGCCGCCAATGATGAACAGATCGGATATATTGTCATTTGAATGTGCCATGGTCGTCCTTTATGAGCTGCCCACATTTTTGCGCGGTTTAGATGACTGTTGTCAATATATATGTTCGTATATGTTCGTTTTAATTGCTGAGGTGGTGATTTATCGTACAATCAGAAAGCATTCAACATTTACCATTAATGGATCGGTTACAGGCGCGTCATTCGTGATGCACCCGAGGTCTGTGGTTGATCATTGTGCTGTGAGCGCTTAGCGTTGTGTCTGTGTTTACAGGAGCTCCCGATGTCGCAAACGCTTCGCCTGCCGGAAATACTTGAGCTCGCTCGCGAGACCGGGAAAGTTGCTGTTGAAGATCTTGCGGCGCATTTTGGGGTCACGGTACAGACCATCCGGCGCGACCTCAGTGAGTTGGCCGAAGTTGGGCAACTTGATCGTGTGCATGGCGGCGCGGTTCTGCCCTCGGGGATCACCAATCTGGGCTATGAAGAGCGTCGGTCACTGAACCAACCGGCCAAGCGCGCGTTAGCGCGGGCCTGTGCCAATGATATCCCGGCGGGGGCGTGCGTGTTTTTAAATATCGGCACCTCGACCGAGGCCGTGGCGCGGGAATTACTACACCACAACGATTTAATGGTGGTGACCAATAATATGAATGTGGCCTCTATTCTCGCGCCAAACACCAACTGCGAAATCATCATGGCGGGTGGCGTTCTGCGCCGTGCCGATGGTGGTTTGGTGGGCAGTCTGACCACCAGGATGATCGCACAATTTAAATTTGATTACGCGGTGATTGGGTGTTCGGCGCTGGATCAAGACGGCGATGTGTTGGATTTTGACTTTCAAGAGGTCACGGTGAGCCAGACAATTATCGCACAGGCCCGCCAGACGTTCTTGGTGGCAGACCACTCAAAATTCCAACGCCATGCCCCGGTGAGGATTACGTCCCTTTCCAAGCTGGATCGATTTTACACCGATTTGGCCTTGGTCCCACCGCTTGCCACCGCATGCAAGACTTGGCAGACTGACGTGCGGCTTTGCGCTTAGCTCAGCTGCGCAGTCCATCAAGGGCGTTTGCGCATCCGGTCAGTGCGGCGTAATCGTCATGCACCAAAGCAACCTCAAAACGCTCCATAACCTTTGAAAACCGCCCCATAGCGTAAAATGATGCTGCAAAATCGCAGGGCTTTAGATAGGGCATGAGGGCTCTGGCAACGCCCCCGACCAAATAAATCCCGCCATAGGGTAGGTGGATCAGGGCCAAGTCGGCACAAAGCTGCGCAAGCAAACGCACTGTAATCTGCACGGTTTGGCGCGCAATTGGATCCGACGCATCTGCCATGGCTGCCATGATCTGGTGTGCACTCAGGCTGTGGGCTTGCCCTGCTGTCTGGGCAAAATATTGGTAGACGGTTTCAAGCCCAGACCCTGCCAGCACATGTTCAACAGAAGCAAAGCCCTGTTTGTTCTGGAGATAAAGCATCAGATCAAGATCTTCTTGGCTGCGTACGGGCAGTCCGATGTGTCCTGTTTCCGAGGCGGGAACGCGCACCCCTGAGGCGTCAGTCAGCGCCAGCGCCGCGTTGCAGCCTGTGCCGATCCCGATGACAAGCTTCGCGCCGTGGCTTTGGGGGTCTTGACGCGGTGCAGGCAAGGAAAGAACCTTTTCGAATGCGCTGTTGGGCAAGTCTTGCAACGCATGGGCTTGCGCCTGAAGATCATTGATAACCGCCACAGTATCCGCGCCAGTGGCCTGTTTCAGGCTGGCGTGATCAATCGACCAGTTCAAGTTGGTCAGATGTCCGGTGCCGTTTTCGACTGGACCTGCGATTGCAACACAGGCCGCAGTGATCTGGCCTGCAGAAGACGCATCGCAATACCGCTGGATTACGGCATGTAAACTGTCAAAATCACGATTGGCGTACCGTTGAATTGCAGTGCGGTCTATAGTGCCGTCTTGGGCTAAAGCGATCCTTGTATTGGTACCACCAACATCTGCCACAAGTGTGATCCTATTAAGATTTTTGGGCATTTGGTGTCTCCTTGCTGGCTGGGTGTTGCATACCCAATTACAGGGTCAACCTTCAAGTGCTCAGACCGCAACAACAGGTGTATGCGGGCCGCAGTTCGCAAACGCGCCATGCGGGGTTTTTGGGGTAAACAAAATAGATTACTTATGTTCCGCCTTCGTTCTCATTTTTTCATTGGAAGCTTGGCACAAAGCGATTACATACACCCCTAACAGATGGGATGGTCAATGGCAGAGCAGAAATTTATCGAAGTTCGCGGCGCTCGGGAACACAATCTGAAATCCATTGATGTGGATATTCCCCGCGATCAACTGGTGGTGATCACTGGCTTGTCGGGATCAGGGAAATCCTCATTGGCGTTTGACACCATCTATGCTGAAGGTCAGCGGCGCTATGTGGAATCGCTCTCGGCCTATGCGCGTCAATTTCTCGATATGATGGAAAAGCCTGACGTCGACCACATCAGTGGTCTGAGCCCGGCGATTTCGATCGAGCAGAAAACCACAAGTAAAAATCCGCGCTCGACCGTTGGCACGGTCACCGAGATATATGATTATTTGCGGCTGTTGTTCGCCCGTGCCGGTACCCCCTATAGTCCGGCCACCGGCAAACCAATTGAGGCCCAGCAGGTACAGGATATGGTCGACCGGGTGCTAACAATGACGGCCGATACGCGGGCATATCTGCTGGCACCGATTGTGCGTGACCGCAAGGGCGAGTATCGCAAAGAGTTTCTTGAACTGCGCAAACAGGGGTTTCAGCGGGTCAAAGTCGACGGTACGTTTTACGAACTGGACGAACCGCCGGTGCTGGATAAAAAATTCCGGCATGATATCGACGTCGTGGTCGACCGCATTGTGGTGCGCGCGGGTATCGAGACCCGGCTTGCCGACAGTTTTCGCACTGCACTTGATTTGGCCGATGGCATTGCCATCCTTGAGACCGCTCCGAAAGAGGGTGCAGCAGAGCGGATGACGTTTAGTGAAAACTTTGCCTGCCCTGTGAGTGGCTTTACCATTCCCGAGATCGAGCCGCGGCTGTTTTCGTTCAACGCGCCCTTTGGCGCCTGTCCTGATTGCGACGGTTTGGGAAAAGAGCTTTTTTTTGATGCGCGCCTTGTGGTGCCCGATGTCACTTTGAAAATCGGGGATGGTGCGCTGGCACCCTGGCGCAAGGGCAAAAGTCCGTATTTCACCCAGACAATCGAGGCGATTGCAAAACATTATAAATTCAAACCCACGACAAAATGGAAGGATTTGTCGGAAAAAGTACAGCGGGTGTTTTTGTACGGTTCTGGCAAGGAAGAGATCCAGTTTCGCTATGACGAAGGCGGTCGGGTATATCAAATTTCGCGGGTGTTCGAGGGTGTCATTCCCAATATGGAGCGGCGCTATCGCGAAACCGATAGCAACTGGGTGCGCGAAGAGTTCGAAAATTATCAAAACAATCGTCCCTGTGGCGGTTGTGGCGGCTTCCGGTTGCGGCCAGAGGCGCTGGCCGTGAAAATTGCCGATCTGCACGTTGGGCAGGTGGTGCAAATGTCAATTCGCGAGGCCTTTAAGTGGTGTGAGACAGTGCCTGAACACCTGACGGCTCAGAAAAACGAAATCGCCAAAGCCATTTTGAAGGAGGTGCGCGAGCGCCTGGGGTTTTTAAACAATGTTGGGTTGGAGTATCTGACGCTCAGCCGAAACTCCGGTACGCTGTCCGGTGGTGAAAGCCAACGGATTAGACTGGCCAGTCAAATCGGCAGCGGCTTGACAGGTGTCCTTTATGTGCTGGATGAACCGTCAATTGGGCTGCACCAACGCGACAATGACCGCCTGTTGATCACACTGAAAAACCTGCGAGATCAGGGCAATACGGTGATTGTCGTCGAACACGACGAAGAGGCGATCCGCGAGGCGGATTATGTCTATGACATTGGTCCCGGCGCGGGGGTCCACGGCGGCGAGGTGGTCAGCCACGGTACACCCGAGCACATAGCCAATGATAAAGTCTCGATCACCGGCCAGTATTTGTCTGGCATACGATCCATTGAGGTCCCGGCTGTGCGGCGCAAGGGAAACGGCAAAAAGCTGCAGGTGATCAAAGCCACTGGCAATAATCTCAAGAATGTCAGTGCCGATTTTCCTTTGGGCAAGTTTGTCTGTGTCACTGGCGTTTCAGGGGGCGGTAAATCCACTCTGACCATTGAGACCCTGTTCAAAACCGCCTCGATGCGATTGAACGGCGCGCGGCAAACGCCGGGTCCTTGTGAGACGATTAAAGGGCTCGAGCATCTCGACAAGGTGATCGATATCGATCAGCGCGCAATCGGACGTACGCCGCGCTCCAATCCCGCCACCTATACAGGGGCCTTTACGCCGATCCGGGATTGGTTCTCGGGGCTGCCGGAATCCAAGGCGCGTGGGTATAAGCCGGGGCGGTTCTCGTTTAATGTCAAGGGGGGGCGTTGCGAGGCTTGTCAGGGGGACGGGCTGATCAAAATCGAGATGCATTTTCTGCCCGATGTCTATGTCACCTGCGAGACCTGTCGTGGCGCCCGTTACAATCGCGAAACGTTGGAAATAAAGTTTAAAGGCAAAAGCATAGCCGATGTTCTTGATATGACTGTTGAAGATGCGCAGATGTTTTTTCAGGCGGTGCCCAGCATCCGAGAAAAAATGGATGCGCTGGTACGCGTAGGATTGGGCTATATCAAGGTTGGCCAGCAGGCGACGACCCTGTCTGGGGGCGAGGCGCAGCGGGTAAAACTGTCGAAAGAACTCGCGCGCCGTTCAACCGGGCGTACTTTGTATATTCTCGATGAGCCCACCACTGGGTTGCATTTTGAAGATGTGCGTAAGTTATTGGAAGTGTTGCACGAACTTGTTGAGACAGGCAATACTGTGATCGTGATTGAGCATAACCTCGATGTGGTCAAAACCGCAGACTGGATTATAGATATCGGTCCGGAAGGTGGTGATGGCGGGGGTGAAATTGTTGCGTTTGGCACGCCGGAAACAGTAGCCAAAAATACGAAAAGTTACACCGGTCGTTATCTGAAACAGATGCTCACCCCACGGCGGGTTGCCGCAGAGTGATTTTAGATCTCTAGCTTACGCGCTTATGTTTATTCCTAACCGCGGGGGCCTATCGCCCGCGCGCCTCAAATCGGGGCAGCATGGCTGAAAAGTCCCGACCGCTGCCGTCTTCGTCCTCGACAAAGCGCCGGTACAGATCTGTCGCTGCTTGGCCCAGTGGGGTATCGGCATCGACGGCCTCGGCGGCCTGTTGCGACAAGCGCAGGTCTTTCAGCATCAGATCTGCGGCAAACCCGGGCTGATACCCGTGATCGGCAGGCGAGGTCGGGCCAATCCCGGGGGCAGGGCAATAGGCATTCATGGTCCAGCTATAGCCTGATGAGGTGCTGACAACATCGAACATCGCTTGACGATCAAGACCCAATTTATCGGCCAGCGCAAAGGCTTCACAACTGGCGATCATGGTCACGCCTAGGATCATATTGTTGCAGATTTTAGCCGCTTGCCCGTTTCCGGCCGCGCCACAATGCACGGCTTTCTGGCCCATGATCTCAAACAGAGGTTGTGCGGTGTGAAACGCGTCTTCTGCACCACCCACCATAAAGGTCAGCGTGCCGGCGGTTGCGCCGCCTGTGCCTCCTGAAACTGGTGCATCCAGCGCTGTAATGCCTCGACCTGCGGCGTCTTGGGCGACGGCGCGCGTGCTGTCCACATCGACGGTTGAACAATCCAATAAAATACTACCCTCGCGCATTGCCGGTAGAATTTGCTGTGCAACGGCGCGCAGGATTGGGCCGTTGGGCAGCATGGTGATGACCAGATCAGCCTGAGTGACGGCCTCTGCGGCTGAGGCGGCGCAGGTCATGCCCTCGACCGTGATCCCAGCGGTGTCAAAACCGGTCACACGGTGACCGGCCTTAATCAGATTGGCGGCCATCGGCGCGCCCATGTTCCCAAGACCGATAAAGCCTATTTGCATTCCTGCCTCCTCAAATGTTAATTTTGCGCGGCCCAGCGGCATCAACATGCGCGATACTGCCACCGATGGCACCGCGTCCAGAGCATGCTGCCACTGCGGACTGCGGTCTTTGTCGATGATCGCGGCGCGAATACCTTCCAGAAAGTCCCCATGCTCCATCGCACGATAGGTAAAACGGTACTCCAACTCCAGTGCTTTGTGAATCTGGGTGGTGCCCCGCAGACGGTGAATGCTCTCAACGCCACAAGCCATCGCAAGCGGTGAGTTGCGCGCCATCAACCCAAGCGTTTTCTGACTGAAAGCGCTGTTATCATGGCGCAGCGCATTGACGATATCGGTGAGTGTTTCACCGTTGAAGTGGCGGTCAATCAATGGCTTGTCGCGGGCCACTGGCCCCTCGGGGGCGGGTAGCGCCGCCGCGGTAATCAGCGTGCAATCCCCAGTTTTTTGCAGGCGGTCAATCAAAGACGGCCAGTGATCTTGCGGTATAAAATGATCAGCAAAGCCGGCAAGAATGGCGTCACCGGCATTCATCCGTGTGGCAGTTGTGCCCAAGTATTCACCCAACCGACCTGGTGCTGAGGCCAAAATTAACGAGCCTCCGACATCGGGGATCAAACCGATACCACATTCAGGCATGGCAATCTGACTGCTTTCACCAACCACGCGGTGACTGCCATGACAGCCCAAGCCGACGCCGCCGCCCATGGTAAAGCCCTGCATAAAGCTGATCACCGGTTTGGGATAGGCGTGCAGCTTGGCATTGAGCCGATACTCATCGCGCCAAAAGGTTTGGCCGTAGGCAAAATCACCCTGCGTGCCGGTCGCATATAACTCGGCTATGTCGCCGCCAGCGCAAAACGCCTTTTCGCCGGCCGCGTCGAATATCACCACTGCCACAGAGGGATCACTGCGCCATGCCTCAAGCGCCGCCTCTATGGCGGTGCACATGGCATAGGTCATCGCATTCATTGCCTTAGGCCGGTTGAGGGTAATGCGTCCGGCGCTGCCGTTTTTGATGATGATTATATCCGTCATTAGCCGCGGTCCGACAGCATCTGGCGCGAAATAATCATACGCATAATTTCATTTGTGCCTTCAAGAATTTGATGGACGCGCAAATCGCGCACAATTTTTTCGATGCCGTAATCGCTGAGATAGCCATAGCCCCCATGCAATTGCAGACAGGTATTGGCCACCTCAAAGCTGGCATCTGTGACGTACAGTTTTGCCATGGCACAAAATTTACCCGCGTCGGCGGCTTTCGCGTCCAGCTTCCATGCCGCTTGATGCAGAAAGACCCGCGCCGATTGGAGTTTCACCTCCATTTCGGCCAGCTTAAACTGCAGGGCTTGAAACTGATCGATGGTTTTGCCGAAAGCTTTGCGTTCGCCCATATAGGCCAGCGTCATATTCAACGCGTTTTGCGCGCCGCCAAGCGCTGATGCGGCAATGTTGAGCCGCCCGCCATCTAATCCGGCCATGGCATAGTGAAAGCCGTGCCCCTCATCGCCGATCAGATTGTCGCTCGGAATTTTACAATCGTCGAACTGCACCTGAGCTGTGGGTTGGGCGCGCCATCCCATCTTGTCTTCAAGGGCGCCAAAAGACAGCCCCCGTGCGCCATCTTCGACGACAACGGCGCTGATCCCCTTGGGGCCGTCTTCACCTGTGCGGCACATCACGATATAGGCATCAGAATAGCCGCCGCCAGATATAAAGGCCTTGGTGCCGCTCAGTGCGTATCCCTCATTGCTGCGGGTGGCGCGGGTGCGCAATGCGGCCGCATCCGAGCCAGATCCGGGTTCGGTCAGACAGTAGCTGAATATTTTGGTCATCGCGCAGATATCCGGCAGCCATTTGGCGCGGGTTTCAGCCGAGCCAAAGCTATCAATCATGCCGCCACACATATTGTGGATCGACAGAAAGGATCCCACCGACGGGCAGGCCATGGCCAGGGCTTCAAACACCAGCGCAGCATCCAGACGGCTCAGACCCGAGCCACCACTTTGTTCGCGGACATAAATGCCTGCCAGGCCCAATTCGGCCACTTTTGGCCACAGATCTTTTGGGATTGCGCCCTGCCTATCCCATGTCAGCGCATGAGGGGCGATATGGTCTTGTCCAAACCCGTACGCCATATCGAAAATAGCGTTTTGTTCCTCGGTACGTGCAAAGTCCATTGTGTTCTCCCCTTTATGAGTGCCACAAAAGCCAAAGACTATTACAGCATTATTTCAATCGTGTTTCCGTCAGGGCCACAGGGCGGGTGTCGGAGGTAAATGGCCTGTGCCACTGTGTAAAAATGGCCAGCTCCGTCACTCTCATCGCGCCAGGGCCTTTATTAGTGTCGGGGGCAGATCAGACAGATGTCTTCAGGCGTTAGTAGGGCAGGGTGCGGCCCAGATCACTGGGAAAGGGCGCCACGCCCAATATGGGCATGGCGCCTGCGATGGCTAGTCCATCGCTTTGAAGTTAAACTCGCCACCCTGCTTAATGCCCGAGGGCCAGCGCGCAGTGACAGTTTTGGTGCGGGTATAGAATTTAAACGCATCGGGGCCGTGCTGGTTCAGATCGCCGAACACTGATTTTTTCCAGCCACCAAATGTGTGATAGGCCAGTGGCACAGGGATCGGAACATTGATCCCAACCATGCCAACGTTGATCCGGTTGGCAAAATCGCGTGCCGCATCACCATCTCGGGTAAAGATTGCTGTGCCATTGCCGTATTCATGATCCATTGCCAATCCAAGCGCCTCTTCATAATTTCCGGCGCGTACTGTACACAGGACTGGGCCAAAGATTTCTTTGGTATAGATGTCCATATCCGGTGTGACATTATCGAACAAATGTGGCCCAACGAAAAATCCGTCCTCATAGCCCTGCAGGTTGAAATCACGGCCGTCCACCACCAGAGTTGCGCCCTGATCAACGCCGGTTTGAACGAGATTTAGGATGTTCTGTTTGGCGGCAGCGGTGACCACGGGGCCGTAATCCACGTCCTGTCCCGAGGTGTAGGGCCCGACTTTCAGCTTTTCGATCCGCGGCACCAGTTTTTCGATCAACCGGTCTGCGGTCTCATCACCGACTGGAACCGCAACAGAAATTGCCATGCAGCGTTCGCCTGCGGCACCATAACCAGCCCCGATTAACGCATCGGCTGCCTGATCCATATCAGCATCTGGCATGATTATCATATGGTTCTTGGCGCCGCCAAAGCACTGCACTCGCTTACCGTTTGAACAGCCACGGCCGTAGATGTATTCGGCAATTGGAGTGGAGCCAACAAAACCGATCGACTGAATCACTTCATGATCAAGAATTGCATCCACAGCCTCTTTGTCGCCGTTAACAACCTGAAGAATGCCCTTTGGAAGCCCGGCCTCTTCCATCAGTTCGGCCATCATCAACGGTACCGAAGGGTCGCGCTCTGATGGTTTGAGAATGAACGCATTGCCACAGACGATAGCAGGGGCAAACATCCACATCGGGATCATGGCAGGAAAGTTAAACGGGGTAATACCTGCGCAGACCCCCAGCGCCTGGCGCATTGAATACATGTCAATGCCCGGCCCAGCACTGTCGGTGAAATCGCCTTTCAGCATCTGTGGCGCACCGATGCAATATTCAACAACCTCCAAACCGCGCTGTACGTCACCCTGCGCATCGGGCAGGGTTTTGCCATGCTCGCGGCTCAGCGCCTCGGCTAGCGCATCCATATCACGGTTCAGCAGGTCAACAAATTTCATCATCACCCGCGCCCGGCGCTGCGGATTGACCGCGCCCCATGCGACCTGTGCGGCGGCGGCAATTTCGACCGCTTGCGCCATTTCGTCTGCGGAGGCTAAGGGAACCTTGGCCTGAACTTCTCCGGTGGCGGGATTGTAGACGTTGCTAAACCGACCAGAAGTGCCCTTAACATGGGCGCCATTGATGTAATGTGTAAGCTCTTGCATTTTGTTTCTTCGTTCCTTGTTCTTCACCAAGGTATGGCCAAGGATTGGCCGGGTTTTTGGCGGGGTTCTCGCCCAGCTTATCCTAGGGTAGCGATTCCAGAACCCGTCTTGGATAAAAGGCGTTTGATGGTTTGTATCATTTTTTTTCATGTCGCCAACCAGTAATTTAATCTGGCAAAAAGCATTTTTTTACCACAAACCGCACAAGTTGCCATAACGTAAGGTTATGATTAACTTGGGGATTTGCTATTAAATACCTTTTACAGCCCCGTTTGCGGTTCACCTTAAGGCTGCATTTATGCGAAACACGTATCTTGACACGACACTTCCAGTTGTAAGAGGCTGAAACTGGGGTAGGTGTGATGGAGGTTTTGCAATGCAAGTTCATCAAATACTGAAGACCAAGAAAGACACGGCTGTTGTAACGGTGACTTTGGGACAGAGGATCCGGGCGGCGGCGAAAATTTTAGCGGCGCGGCGTATCGGAACGGTTGTGGTCTCAGATGACGGAAACACAATAGCCGGCATTTTATCGGAACGCGATATCGTGCGGGCGCTGGCCCAGAAGGGGCCAGAGTGTCTGGTGGAGCCGGTTGAACACTATATGACCAGTACTGTACAAATATGTGCACTGTCGGACAGTGCCGATGCCATTCTGGGGCGCATGACCGAGGGCCGGTTTCGACATATGCCTGTTATTGAAGGTACCATGTTGGTGGGCCTGATTACGATTGGCGATGTGGTCAAAGCCAAACTTAATGAGTTGGCAATGGAAAACCAGGCTTTGGAGGCGATGATTAAGGGGCATTGAAGCCCTTGCAATTTCCCTCGTAATATTATTGCGTGTGGCGAGCCGCAATCTAGGAATATACCGCTATGCGCATTGGATTATACCCCGGAACCTTCGACCCGATTACTTTGGGGCATCTGGATATCATCAGCCGAGCCGCTCTGCTTGTAGATCGTCTGGTCATTGGTGTTGCTATCAATCGCGACAAAGGCCCGCTGTTCTCGCTTGAAGACCGGGTCGCGATGATCAAGGCCGAATGTGCCGCTCTGGGTACTGCGACTGGCACCGAGATTGTGGCCCATCCGTTTGAAAATTTATTGATCGATTGCGCACATGATGTTGGTGCACAAGTGATCGTGCGTGGCTTGCGCGCTGTGGCAGATTTTGAATACGAGTTTCAGATGGTCGGTATGAATCGGGCGATGGACAGCTCGGTCGAGACGGTGTTTTTGATGGCCGAAGCCAAGCACCAGGCGATTGCGTCGAAACTGGTCAAGGAAATTGCAAGACTGGACGGGGACGTGTCAAAATTTGTGACCCCCCCTGTACAGGCCCGCTTACTGGAGCGGTTCGCCAAGTAAAACCATGCATATACTGAAGCCGGCAAGACGCAGGCACAACCGGCTCCGCGCGGCGCTATGCGCCGAGGCTTGCCATGTAAACGCTGGTATCGGCCATCCGGTTTGAAAACCCCCATTCGTTGTCATACCAAATCAACACCCGACACAGATTACCGTCCAGCACTTTGGTTTGGTCCGTGGCAAAAATGCTGCTTCTTGGGTCGTGATTGAAATCGATGGAAACCAGTTTTTCGTCAGTGACCCCGAGGATGCCCTTTAACGGGCCGGCAGCGGCGGCGGCGGCGGCAATCTGATTGATTTCTGCCGTGCTGGTATCGCGAACCGTTTCAAACGTCAGGTCGACGCAGGAGACATTTGGCGTCGGGACGCGAATTGCAACCCCGTCCAGCTTGCCCGCCAGTTCCGGCAGAACCAATCCAACCGCCTTGGCCGCACCAGTCGACGTCGGGATCATGCTCAGGGCGGCAGAGCGGGCGCGATAGAGATCACTGTGCATAGTATCGAGAGCTGGCTGATCACCGGTATAGCTGTGAACCGTTGTCATAAATCCGCGTTTTATTCCGATGTTCTGATGTAAAATCTGGACGACCGGAGATAAGCAATTTGTTGTACATGAGGCGTTAGAGATCACTCGGTCTGCGGCGCTAATCTCGGTGTGATTGACCCCGTAAACGACAGTTTTATCCGCACCCTTCGAGGGCGCTGAGACTAGAACCCGGTTCGCACCGTTATCAAGATGAATGGCGGCCTTATCGCGGTCGGTGAATACGCCGGTACATTCCAGCGCGACATCCACATCCTGCCAGGGCAATTCAGCTGGATTGCGCAGAGCTGTCACCCGAATATCACCGCGTCCGGCGTCGAGATATTTTTCACTGTGTTTGATCTTGACAGGAAAACGGCCGTGTACGCTGTCATATTGCAGCAAATGGGCATTGGTTGCCACTGGACCCAGATCATTGATAGCAACGACTTCAATATCGGTACGGCCCGACTCTATAATCGCCCGCAAAATATTGCGCCCGATACGTCCAAACCCATTTATTGCAACTTTGACCGACATGCTAACCCCTTTGGTAAACCCTGTGATAGCGCTAACACCATGATTGCAAGGTAAAGTCAAGATCGCCCAACAGATCCTAACCATTGTTGAATTTAGTGATGTATCCTCAACACGGGGATCTGCGCATTAGCGCCAAATCGCCATTTCATCCAAGACTATCACGAATTTTTGGGCCAAAAACAAAGTGTTCTCGCTGTTACTGAAACCAAAGTCTAGCATAAGAAAAGCCAGAACAAACAGTCCCAAGCTCGCTGAAATTGTATTGGTCATTGCCTCACCGCCTAAAATAGTAATTGAATTTAATAATACAATCTTAACTATTCTAGGGCCAGAAATCAATGTAAAAGTCGACCCATGGCTCCGGCGACGTCGGCCATCCGGCAGGAAAACCCCCATTCATTGTCATACCATGCCAGCACCCGCACGGTGCGCCCCCCGACGACTTTGGTCTGATCGGGTGCAAAAATCGACGAGTGTGGGGTGTGATTAAAGTCGATCGAGACTTTGGGTTCCGGATCATAACTCATGACCGCCCCCATGTGACCGTTTGCAGCCTCTTGAACAATGGCGTTCACATCGGAGACTGAAACCGATTTTCCAGCCTCAAAAGTCAGGTCAATGGCAGAGACATTTGGCGTGGGGACGCGGATGGCGGTGCCGTCCAATTTGCCGTCAAGTTCTGGCAACACCAGACCCAGAGCTTTTGCCGCCCCTGTCGAAGTGGGAATCATCGCCATTGCTGCCGCCCGGGCGCGGTAGAGGTCGTCATGACGACGGTCTAAAGTGGGTTGATCGCCGGTGTAGCTGTGTATCGTTGTCATAATACCTCGCTCAATCCCGATCGCATCGTTCAAAACCTTGGCCAGAGGCGCCAGACAATTTGTGGTGCAGGACCCGTTTGAAACCATCCGATCCTCAGCCGTCAGACTGCGGTGGTTGACGCCATATACAATCGTCTTGTCGACTTGGTTTGCCGGGGCTGAGATCAGAACTGATTTCGCGCCGCGATCCAGATGCACCTTGGCGCGGGCGCCGTCGTTGAATTTACCGGTACATTCAAGAACCACATCACAACCATCCCAATCGAGCGTTGTGGGGTCATAGCTTGAGAAAACCTGCATCGGGCCGCGGCCCAAATCCAAGGTGTCTTTGGTGACCTGTACTGTGCCTCCAAACCGACCGTGGATGCTGTCATAGCGCAACAGATGCGCATTGGTCTCAATGGGTCCTGTGGCATTTATTTTGACCACCTGCACATCATTGCGGGCACTTTCGGCAATCTGAGCCAAGGTGCAACGACCAATTCTACCAAATCCATTGATACCGATTGTGACCGTCATGCTGTCGCTCCTGCTGTGCTGATATGCTTTTGCGTATACGACTAGCCTTACTTGAATAAAAGAAAAAATTACTTATTTTACAACATGTTAGCGGTAACAAACGCATTGAGTTCATGGTTGCGCTAACAATGTGGGGCGTACGCTGCTCTTGCCGATAAAATCTTAGTGCCGCCCGGGTCTTATCCGAGCGGCACTGCCTTTCGCGCCTTAAAAGCGGCTGGTTACAGCAGAGATTTAACCGCTGCGACGGTTGCGTCTGCGGTGATTCCCATCTGTTGGTAAATCACCTCTGCGGGGGCCGATACGCCAAATCCGCTCATGCCAATGAAATGGGCTTTGCTTTCCCGGCCGCGTTCGCCCAACAACCACTGGTCCCACCCTTGACGTACACCTGCCTCAATTGCGACCCGCACCGGGCCGCCGGGCAGAACCCGCCGGCGATAAGCTGCGTCTTGGGCAGCAAACAATTCCATGCATGGCATCGAGACAACCCGCGTGCCGATACCTTCGGCTTGCAATACGTCCCGGGCTGCCAAGGCGATTGAAACCTCTGAGCCTGTGGCAATTAAAATGGCTTGGCGCCGACCTACCGCATCAGCCAGAACATAGGCCCCCTGCGCTGACAGGTTTTTGGTTTTATGCTCGGTGCGCACGGTTGGGAGCCCTTGGCGCGAGAGCGCCAGCACGGTTGGGGTGGTTTTCGTGGTGATAGCAACTTCCCAGCTTTCGGCTGTCTCGACCGTATCCGCGGGACGAAATACATAGGTGTTTGGGGTGCTGCGGCTGATTGCCAGATGCTCAACCGGTTGGTGGGTGGGACCATCTTCGCCCAATCCAATGGAATCATGGGTCATCACAAACACTGTCGGCACCTTCATCAAGGCGGCCAACCGCATGGCCGGTCGGGCATAGTCGGTAAAGCACATAAACGTACCGCCATAGGGCCGGACACCGCCGTGCAGCGCCATGCCGTTCATCGCAGCCGCCATGCCGTGTTCACGGATGCCCCAATAGACATAGCGACCACCGCGATTGTCAGTGTCAAAGACCCCCAAATCGCCGGTCTTGGTGTTGTTCGATCCGGTCAGGTCGGCCGATCCGCCAACGGTCTCAGACATCAGCGGATTGATCACATTTAATACCATTTCACTGGATTTTCTGGTTGCCATTTTTGGCATGTCCGCGGCGATTTGCTTTTTTAACGCCTTGATTGCAGCCCTGAGTTTTATGGGTACATCACCGGCATAGGCACGGGCAAATTCAGCTTGTTTTGTGCCCGAGAGCCCCGCTAGGCGGGCCTCCCACGCCAGCCGGGCGGCTGCGCCTTTGCGGCCAATAACCTCCCATTGGGCTTTGATATCGGCTGGAATTTCAAACGGTGCCGATGTCCAGCCATAGGCCGCTTTGGTGTCGGCAACCAGCGTCTCATCAGTCAAAGCACCGTGTCCTTTAGAGGTGTCCTGTGCAGAGGAGCCCAGCGCAATATGTGTTTTACACGCAATCATCGACGGCGTCGCGCTGGCTTTGGCGTTTTTGATTGCAGCATCAATTGCCACCGGATCATGGCCGTCTATTTCTTGCACATCCCAGCCGCTGGCCTTAAAGCGCCCAACCTGATCTGTGCGGTCAGACAGCTCGACAGATCCATCTATGGTGATATTGTTATTGTCCCAAAACATAATCAATTTTGACAGCGCATGGCGTCCGGCAAGCCCGATCGCCTCTTGACTGATGCCTTCCATCAAACACCCGTCGCCAGCGATCACATACGTGTGGTGATCAACAATTTTAGCACCATAGCGGGCGCGTTGGATCTCTTCGGCCATGGCAAAGCCAACCGAATTGGCAATGCCCTGACCCAACGGGCCTGTGGTGACCTCGACACCCGTTGCGTGGCCGTATTCGGGATGGCCTGCGGTAATGGCACCCCATTGGCGGAAATTACGGACCTGATCGATCGTCATATCGGCATATCCGGTCAGATGCAGGAGGCTGTAGATCAACATCGAGCCGTGGCCCGCCGACAGGATAAAGCGGTCTCGATCCTGCCAGTTAGGGGCAGTGGCATCAAATTTGAGATGATTTTCAAACAGCACTGTCGCAACATCGGCCATACCCATTGGCATGCCTGAGTGACCAGAATTGGCTGCGCGCACAGCATCGAGTGTCAAAGTGCGGATTGCGGCAGCTTTTTGCCAATGGGCGGGGTGCCGGGTCTGAAGGTCTTGAATGTCCAAAATACGGGTATCCCTTAAATGAATGACTGATGAGATGCTCAATAACAGCCTTAAACCTAAGATCAAGCCACGCTCGGCGCCGTTTGCTAGTCATAGAGAGATTTATTTTGTTTAAAGTAATCTATAACCTTGCTGAGCGTCTTGCGAATCGTCATGGCGCGGGTGAGTACGATTTAGACAAAAATGGGGATGGATATCCGATGCCGCAAATAGATGTGACTGAACGGCGGATCACCACGGCGCTGGACCGGATAAGGAAAAGTATTGAAAGCGAGCCTGTTCCACAAATGGCCAACGCGGTGGCGCATGAGCTTGAGAGCAAGGTGAGCCAATTGCAATCAAACGTGCAAGAGGCAAATGCAGAATTGGCAGAAGAACAATCCACCAATGCACAGCTTGAACAACGGGTCCGCCGCCTGCGCGAGCGTCAGCAGGGGTTTTTGACCAAGCTTGAAGCCGATATCGGCAAACAGCAATCGGCAATGCGCAAGCTTGATGAAGATCTGCAAAAACTGCGCCTCGCCAACGAACAACTCCGTCAAAGCAATCATGCGCTGCGCACCGCCAATGAAACCGGGGTCGCGGATGCGGAATTGATCAATAAAGCGATGATGGAAGAGATTGTGTCGTTGCATGCGGCTCGCAGTGCGGATCAGGCCGAAGCGCAGGTGGTCATCACATCGCTGAATGTATTGTTGCAGAAAACCGGCTCAAGCGGTGCTGGATTTGAGGAGAGCCTGTAATGCCAGAAATCCAAGTCAACATTGGTGGACGCAGCTTTGACGTGGCCTGTGCACAAGGCGAAGAGGCCCACTTACAAAAAGCCGCAAAAATGATCGACACCGAGACCGAGATTTTAGCCAAGCATATGGGCCGCTTGCCGGAAGCCCGGATGCTGTTGATGGCCGGGTTGATGCTGGCTGATCGCACCTCGGGACTGGAGGAGCGGGTCAAGACGGCAGAGGCCGCATTGGAAGAGACCCAAGCGAAGCTGCATGATCTGCGACGACGACGTGGCACGGGTAGCGCGAGCGCAGAACCCGTATCCGAGGGCGCGGCAATGGCTTTTGCCGATATTGCTGATGAAGCTGAGGCGCTGGCGGATATGATCGAGCGGCGAAGACGTGCCGAGCGTTAGTGCGGTGCAAGCTAAGTCGGTTCCGGCTCGGTAAAGATCGCCATGTTCATGGTGGCAGTGCAGTCCAAAGGGGGGGGCTGCTGCATTGGGGCAAATACGCTCCGTGTATGGTTTGCTCAGAACCTCTAATCCACCTGCTTGGCCCGCGATGTAGCCATGACAAGCTGTATTGATGGCTATATTTGGGACAGCTTTACGCTGAACTAAAAGGTGGAAATTATGTGCAGTAAGGTCTGCAAAGCCTTTATCTTTTTAGGGTTTCCCGCAGCAAGGTCACTGGAGACGAGAAAGTGACTTACCAAAGCGCTGCGCTGTCCAAAGCT
>DDEJ01000092.1:24982-26564 GCA_002336405.1 Rhodobacteraceae bacterium UBA1957 | reverse complement strand
CTGTCCAAAGCTGGCCACATTCACAGCGAAGGCCGTTTGACTGAGCCTAAGATCACCCTTGTTTTTATCCGCTATACCCAAATCAGCGAACTCGTCTGGCCAGAGATTGTGCCTGTCATGGACCTTCGGCAAGGCCGATAACGCTGCTAGAATGATTGGAAAATGCATACCCTTCAACAGTTTTGGAGCGGCAAGAGCAATCAGGTCTTGTTTGAATAAGGGGGGTGAATTTAAGCCCGCGCTAAACGGGGAATAACCCTGACGAACGGCAAGATCCATATCGTCGCTGTGAAAACTGGATAGTTTTTTGGTCGCACGGATACGCAAATCGATGTCAGGCGGTTCGCTAGCAACGTCTGGCAGCTTTGGGATAAGCCATTTGGAAACAAAGGTGGGTGTAACGCTGGTCAAAACCTTGCCGGGTTCAGGTTTAAGCGGCGCTGTCGCCAAACGCAGTTCAGTAAATGCACCTGCGATCCTGTCGTGATAACTCAGGCAGACGGGAGTAGGGGCCAATCCTTCTGGTGACCTGTCAAAAGAGTGTTTGTCTAAGATGCGTTTCACGTTGGCGTACTTGCTGTACCGCGCCTCCTTGAGTATCGCCGATTTCATCCAGCGCTGCACGGAAACTCGGACGACGCCTCCCATCATCAAAGGCTCGAAGCCCAGTGAGGGGCGAAAGAGATACTATATGGCAATAGTATTTCTGGCGTCATGAAAAATTAATTCAAATTCGAATATACTAAATTATGGGCTCATAATATCATTAATCAGTCATGATGGCGCATATATCAGTAGAAAAAGTAGCTCTTATGACAGCAGGTGATAGCGGAATGGCCGCCGATGCAGCACGTCGATTTGCATAAGATGGGTTTATAGCTGGCATTCTTTTGTCTTCGGGAAATGGCGAATCCCTCCACACAGGCCTTGGTGGTTTGGCGGTGCAGGATTCAATCTGAACGGGAATAATTTATCCGCACTTGTTCAAGCTGCTCAAAATCGGTGGGCGTATTGCCGATTTCTACCCAACTGCCCAGCCCAATTGCGCTAACGGTTAAGCCACTCTTACCCAACTGACGATGCTGCTTAAAAATAACGCTTTGATGAGTTTGCCTTGCTGTTGTGATTTTGATAATTTGAAGTGATCAGGCATAGGAAGCTGAAGCATGTCGATACCAAGACGTTTCGATTATGTGCGTCTCGCAAAAGACGAATAGAAAAAGTCTTTACCTCAGGATTTCTCGAAAATTCTGTCCAATCCTACCATCTTATCGAACACGGCGGCATTAGTTCAAACTGCCGCGTTTCCCTCACTGGATAGAAGAACGATCTAGCTTTTTGTATGATACTGCGTGGTAACGATACAAGCTCCAAGGAATGGCTGTATTGAAATCAATGAATAAAAACGCAGCTGTCCCGAAAGTTTATCATGCAGAAACGGGACCGAAAACTCTTTCGCATCCATTTGTGATTTCAAGTTGGTTGCGCGGTTGCACGCTTTCCTGTGTTTTTGAAGAGACATGTAGTGAAAACACTGACGCAGCGCTTGGCCAAGCCGTTGGCAAAGTCTTGGCGTAAATTG
>DDEJ01000092.1:7794-24663 GCA_002336405.1 Rhodobacteraceae bacterium UBA1957 | reverse complement strand
CTTGGCGTAAATTGGGCAGCGGCGTTTAAGTGCGTCAGGAAATCCGGGACCGGACCGATCGGTTTCTTCCTGAAATGTTGGACGCATAGTTATGCGATACACCGCCAAGGAGTGTCTGCAGTTGGCACGTTTTTGATGGGGCTGGCTCCGCACGCATGACGCCTCATAATGAGGCTATTGGTCCATATTGTGTGTTTGTGTGCCCGAATTGTGGTAAACTTGCGCTCATAACCAAACTTCGGAAAAGGAATGCATAGAATGATTGCCTATGTCACCGTTGGTGCTGATGACATTATTTGCGCGGAACGGTTTTATTCCGCGTTCCTGCCAGCCCTTGGTTATGGCCTGAAAAGGTTCCACGGTGATCTAAGTTACATGCTGCCCGTAGAGCCGGGGCAGTCACCCGTTCTTCCCGATTTCTACGTGAAATCACCCTTTGATGGACGTCCGGCTTTGGCTGGGAACGGTACTATGACGGCATTTGACGCGCGCAGTCAAAAACAGGTGCGTGATCTTCATTCCGCCGCGCTTGCCGCAGGTGGTTTTGACGCGGGCCAACCGGGCTTTCGTGACGCCTATGGACCTCACTTTTATGTTGGCTACCTTCGCGACCCTCACGGGAACAAAATCGCATTGTTCTCGAGCAATCCAGACGAACCCGGACGAGATGGGTAACGCGAAGTTTGCAGTTAAAAAAAGATCCTGCTTGGTATTCCAGACCGGAAGGACGCGCGGCAAAGGCCGGTTTGCAGAGCTAGGTGACCCTATCTGGTTTTATGCCACCAAAATCGTGCCAAAAACACAGCGATTGTCGAAGGTTTTTCCTCTTTTACACCTGCTGCCGTTCACCGCATTTCACAAGGTCGGTTAGAGAGGTTCTGAGCTGATATTCGGTGGTTATGTATGGCTATCTTTGCCGGCTCTCGCGATTTTTGCGCTGACATCGACATGGTCAGTTTATTTGGCGTATCGCAGCAAGGCAGCGCCAAGCAAGGTGGTCATCGTCGCAAATACCTTTAAAAGGCTCAGCCGCTCTTTCAGAACAAAGACCCCGATGAGCAAAACAAAGACGATGCTCGTCTCACGCAACGCAGTGACAAGAGCGATTGGAGCCTGTGTAAATGCCCAAGTCACCAACGCGTAGGCGACAAAAGATGTTGTGCCACCAATCGCCATGACACGCATTCCACGACGCGGGATAGACCAGAGCGTTTTTGGGGATTTCCAAAGAAGATACAGCGCCATAAGTGTGCCGTTTCCAACTGCAAGCCAGCAATAAAACCCAAGCGATGTTCCAGCGATACGCGCACCAAGACCGTCAACCAAAGAATAGGACGCTATAAATAGGCCCGTAATACCAGCCAAAACCGCTGCTTTGCGGTTTACCTGTCCGTCAGATCGCCGAACCATCGCAAGGCTGATTATTCCAGCGCCAATAATCGCGATTGCCAGCAGCTCAGTGCCCGAGAGTTGCACCCCAAGAATCGTCAGTGAAAACAATGCAACAATCAATGGCGCAGAGCCACGAGCAATTGGATACACTTGTGTTAAGTCACCTGTTTGATAGGATTTGAGCAAGAAAATTTGATAGCCTAAATGCAGTGCGATGCCGCTGAACAGATACGGCAAGCTCGCAACCTCAGGCATGGGCACAACGGGCAAGATGATGGCAGCGATCGGCACATGTCCAATCACGACTGCGCCCATACTAAGTGCCTTGTCCGTACTTCCTTTGACCAAAGCATTCCATGCAGCATGCAGAACACCAGCGCCTATGACTGCGATAAATACCAGACCGGTCAAAATTTTACCTTCCAATTGGTCGCTGTCAAATCCGACATTTGATAGGTTTGCTAACAAGGCGTGAGAACGTGCGTCTAAGTGCCGTTTTTGAATTCTAACCCTATTGTGGAAAAAGCTCAAACCAAAGCGAGATATCAAAAAAAACCGGTTTATGATGCTGTGTGGCACCCTATAAAATATCCACCCACAGAAAGTAGGAGAGGTGGCGTTATAAGGGCGCAGGCAGAACCCGTAAGGCTTCGGCCGTTCGTGGCTACATATTTACTGTTTGCACCAAAACCAGCGAGCAAATGTCCTGTTGCGGGCTTGCGCCCGCATTCAGCCTATCATCCGTGCGCAAATGCGCACATCACGACATCGCTTTAGCCATTTGCCTCACGGATTTTATCGGCAGCCTCTTTGTCAAAGGTAATAGCGTTGTCGCCCAACAAAGTGTCCAACTCGCCCGACAGGGTCATTTCGGTAATAATATCACAGCCCCCGACGAATTCGCCTTTCACATAAAGCTGTGGCACCGTCGGCCAATCGGAATAATCTTTGATACCTTGGCGGATTTGATCATCGGCCAGCACGTTGACGTCTTGATAGTCGATTGCCATATAATTGAGCACCCCGGCCACGCGCGAAGAAAACCCGCATTGTGGCATGGCTTTGGTGCCTTTCATGAATAAAACCACATCATGATCTTTTACGGTCTGTTCAATTTCGGTTTTTGCGTCTGTCATGGGATTTTCCTTTAGTCGGTTGTCTCTGGGGCTTTGGTCGTCAGGGCCAGCGCATGCAACTGACCGTTTGAGCCCTCCATCTGGTTTTTTAAAGCGGCATAGACAGCGCGTTGCTGCTGCACGCGGTTTTTACCGCGAAAGCTCTCGTCGATCACCTCGGCTGAATAGTGATTTCCGTCACCCGCCAAATCAGTGATCGTTATGCTGGCTGTTGGAAATTGCGCGCGTATCAGGTCTTCTATTTCTTTGGCTTCTATGGCCATGGCGGTGTTCCTAGTGGTTTGTGAGGCAACAGTAGACGTCACATCTGTGACCTGCAAGCCACCAGATCAAGTGAACAGGTCACAAAACGTTGCGTTATAGATCGCGCGCATCTCGTCCAGAGGCGCCTCGCTGCTGCCAAACTTTACGGTTTGCCCTGAAAAACGACCAATGCTTGAAATCGTGACATCGTGCTGACCGGCGGCAATCATCAGCGCCTCGGCCTGATCAAAGTTACACGCCACCAGATAGCGCGCTTGGTCTTCGCCGAATAGCTGCGCACAGTCTTCGGTATCAAGCAAAACACCAACATCGCCGGCCTCGGCCATCTCAAAGGCGGCCAGCGCCAGTCCGCCGTCTGACAGATCGGTACAGGCGCGGATGTTGTCGCGGTTGTCGAGAATAAACTGACCGTTGCGCTGTTCAGCGCTCAGATCAACATAAGGAGCATCCCCATCGGTGCGGTTAAATACCTCGGCAAGCAACGCAGATTGGCCCAAGTGACCCCCACTGTGCCCGATAAGCAAAGCAATGTGGCCATCGCGGGCCACCCCGTCGATTGGGTCCTGTCCGGCGGCGATCAGGCCAACCGCGCCGATGGTTGGCGTGGGCAGTATGGCGGTGCCGTCTGTTTCGTTATACAAAGAGACATTGCCAGAGACGATGGGCATATCCAATGCTGTGACGGCTTCAGAAATGCCCTTGATTGCTCCAACAAACTGGCCCATGATTTCTGGCTTTTCAGGATTGCCAAAATTCATATTATCCGTAGTGGCCAATGGTTTTGCCCCCACGGAAATCAGATTGCGATAGGCTTCTGCTACCGCTTGCTTGCCCCCTTCAAAGGGATTGGCCTGAACGTAACGCGGGGTGACATCACTGGTGAAAGCCAATGATTTTTCGCTGCCGTGCACCCGTACGATGCCCGCACCCAAGCCTGGCGCGCGCATGGTATCGGCCATTACGGTGCTGTCGTACTGGTCGTAGACCCAATTTTTTGCGGCGTAATTGGGGCTGTTCAAAAGCGCCTTTAGACCGTCGATGGGATCAATTTGTGGCACACTGGCCAATTCGTTGGCGGTCGGGGTTTCCACCCAGGGCCGATCATACTCAGGCGCGGTGCCCGACAGGGCCTTTAGGGGCAGATCAGCCTCGATCTTGCCGTTCAGTTCAATGACAAAACGGTCTTCGGCAAGCGTGTGTCCGACAATGGCAAAATCCAGATCCCATTTGTCAAACACGGCTTTGGCCACGGCTTCTTTGTCTGGGTCCAGCACCATTAGCATGCGTTCTTGGGATTCCGACAACATCATTTCATAGGCCGTCATATTGGCCTCGCGGACGGGGACATTTTCCAAAATAAGATGCACACCAAGATTGCCCTTGTCGCCCATCTCAACCGCCGAACAGGTCAGTCCTGCGGCGCCCATATCCTGAATCGAGATCACCGCACCGGTTTGCATCAATTCCAGACAGGCCTCCATCAAGCGCTTTTCGGTAAATGGATCGCCGACCTGCACTGTGGGGCGTTTCTCTTCAATCGTATCGTCAAACTCGGCGCTGGCCATTGTGGCACCACCAACACCGTCTCGGCCGGTCTTGGCACCCAGATACACCACAGGCATGCCGACACCCGAGGCCGCAGAATAAAAAATCTTATCAGAATCAGCCAGACCCGCCGCAAACGCATTGACCAGACAATTACCGTTGTAGGCTGGATCAAACCGAACCTCACCGCCAACGGTCGGCACGCCAAAGCAATTGCCATAACCACCAATGCCTGAAATCACCCCGTGCACCAATTGCTTTGTCTTGGGATGGTCCGTGGCACCGAAAGACAGCGAATTCATCGCTGCGATTGGACGTGCGCCCATTGTGAATACATCGCGTAAGATGCCGCCCATGCCGGTTGCCGCCCCCTGATAGGGTTCAATATAGGACGGGTGGTTGTGGCTTTCCATTTTAAAGACCACGGCCTGCCCATCGCCTATATCTACCACGCCTGCGTTCTCGCCGGGGCCGCAAATCACCTGAGGGCCGGTTGTTGGCAAGGTTCGCAACCAACGCTTGGACGATTTATACGAGCAGTGTTCGTTCCACATCGCAGAGAATATGCCCAGTTCGGTAAAGCTGGGTTCACGGTCCAGTAAACGGATGATTTCGGCATATTCGTCGGGGTTCAATCCATGAGCGGCAATCAGATCTTCAGTAATGGCGGGTTGGGTCATAGTTTGGTGTTGCTCCCATGGCATCTACAGCGTCCGTCATAAGACAATGCGCGCAGGCATGGAAGGGGCAGGGTGGCTTGATCTGCGCTTGGGATGGGTTTCCTTGCTCTGAAGGGCGTTTATAAGGTCAGGCGGTACGGTGACCGCGTTTTGGCAATTGTCCAAGTTATGCGCTGGTTTTGGCCGCGATTAAGATCAATATGTAGTTTGATTTTAATCGCGGCAGTGTCTTTGATGGTCGTTTGGGCAAATAGCTGCCCGACATATAACAAGCTTTGGCCTCAGAAATCCGGGTGCGAAATTCGCACAAAAAAAAGGCCGAGCACAAAGCTCGGCCAAGTCCAACAGGGAGAAATGAAAACGCACGTCTAATAGACAATGCAACTTTCGAGCTTCTTTTAATGGAACGTTGATCTAACGCCTAGTGTAAAAAGCGCTCTGACAGGGTATGACCGCTATGCATTGGGCGCATAGCTTGAAAGCAACAGACCAAAGAGGGTATCACATACGGTGGTTGGACAGCGGCACAGGTTTCAGGCGTCCTGATCGCGTTGCCTGCGCCGAGTGGCAAGTATCTCGGCTTCGACAAAGTCGCGAAACGCTGCAATACGTTTTGATTGCCGCAGCTCTTCCGGATAAGCGAGGTAAACCGGCACCTCAACTGACTCAACGTCAGGTAATACGCGAACAACACTGTCTAACTCTTGAGTGGAGTAGTCTGGCAGCATGCCAATGCCAAGCCCATGGATCACAGATTGCAGTACGCCAAAATAGTTATTTACGGTGAGCATGGAGCTGACGTTATAGGTCATCAATCTCTGGACCAAAGCCAAGCCAGACGCCACTTGTGCAGAGCGTGGATTTTGGCAGATCAGCCGGTGGTCTGAAATGTCTTCAATACGTTCCGGTGTGCCGTTTTTGGCGATATAGTCGGGTGAGGCATACAGACGCATGCGGATATTCATCAGCCGTTTGCGCACCAAATCGGCCTGACTCGGCTCTTTCATCCGAATCGCGACATCTGCCTCCCGCATTGGCAAGTCGAGCACTTTTTCCTCAAGCATCAAGTCAATTGTCAGATCTGGATATAAATCATAGAGTTTTGACAGGCGTGGCGCCAGCCAAAGCGAGCCAAAGCCAATTGTTGTGGTGACCCGCAATTCTCCAAACACTTCTTCTTCACTGTCCCGGATACGAGCTGCTGCGGCATCAAGACGTTTGTTCATTGCAACAGTGGCATCAAACAGCAATTCGCCCTGTTCGGTCAAAATGAGGCCTCTGGCATGGCGATGAAATAACGTCGTGCTTAGGCTATCTTCCAAAGCTCTGACCTGTCGGCTGACTGCGGATTGTGACAAATGCAAGATATCCCCCGCGTGGGTCAGACTACCAGCATCGGCCACAGCATGAAAAATTCTTAATTTATCCCAGTCCAAATCGATACCTGTATGTTAAGGTTTGCCGCGCCAAAGACGTCACGTTACTAAAAGTATCATTAAGCTTTGGTTGCTACAAAGTAAATAAATTGATAGATATGTATACAGGTCAATACATTTGACCTTCATAGGGCTATTGCTCGCACCACAACTGGGGTTCAGCAAGGGGTCACAGGCCATGAGGCGCGCGGAATGACCGATCAAAGAGTGTCGTTAACCGACAAATATGACTTAGAAAAAACTTCTGTTCTGCTCAACGGAACGCAGGCGCTTGTGCGCTTGATGCTGATGCAAAAAGCCCGTGACGGGGCGGCTGGGTTGAATACCGCCGGCTATGTCACTGGCTATCGTGGATCGCCTCTGGGTGCGGTTGATATGCAGATGGTGCGGGCACAGGGGGCGTTGGACGCCTCGAATGTACGCTTTGATCCGGGTCTGAACGAAGATCTTGCAGCGACGGCTCTTTGGGGGACCCAGCAGGCCGAACTGCGCGGTGAGGGTAAATATCAGGGTGTATTCGGGCTTTGGTACGGCAAGGGTCCAGGGGTCGATCGCTCGGGCGACGTGATGCGGCACGCCAACATGGCGGGCACTTCAAGCAATGGCGGCGTGGTCATGGCCATGGGCGATGACCACACAGGTGAATCATCGACCGTCTTGCATCAATCCGAATTTGCCATGATTGATGCCTATATGCCAGTGGTCAGCCCGGCAGGCGTTCAAGAGATGTTGGACTTTGGTCTTTATGGCTATGCGCTGTCGCGCTTTGCCGGGGTGTGGGTCGGCCTCAAAACGATGAAAGACACGGTTGAGGCGACAGCCGTGGTCAACGGTGATCCGCACCGGCTTGAATTTATCCACCCCACGGTCACGCTGCCGGAAGATGGTCTGAATATTCGCCTGCCTGACACACCGCATGATCAGGAATTTCGTTTGGTGAATTTTAAGCGGCAAGCGGCCGAGGCGTTTTCTTACGCCAATAAAATGGATCGGCGGGTCTGGGGGAAACCCGGGGCCAAGATTGGATTTATTGCGGCTGGAAAAAACTGGCTGGACCTGGCTCATGCGCTGTCTCTTTTGAACATTGATGCGCCCGAAGCACTGCGGGTGGGGATCAGCACGTATAAGGTTGGGCAGACTTGGCCGCTGGATACCAGAGGTCTGTCCGAATGGGCAGATGGTCTTGATTTGATTGTTGTTGTTGAGGAAAAACGCAAACTGATCGAGGTCCAGATCAAAGAGGCATTGTTTGATAGCCGGCGTGACACCCGTGTCTTTGGTGCCCGTAAGGGGGCAGGCGGGGAGGAATTGTTTGCAATCCACGGGGCGCTGGACCCGTTTTTGATTGCCGAAAAACTTGGCGAAATCTTGATTGATGAAAACTGCGCCACTGAGGCTGTCAACGTCGGGCTTGCGGCGCTGCGCGATTCAAGGCGCGCCGACAATGCACAGGATTTGGCTGCGAGATTACCATATTTTTGTGCCGGTTGTCCGCATAACACCTCAACCAAAGTGCCTGAGGGCAGTCGCGCCTATGCCGGCATCGGCTGTCATTATATGGCGCAGTGGATGGACCGTGAAACTTCTGGCTATACCCATATGGGTGGCGAAGGCGCCAACTGGATCGGCGAGGCACCGTTTTCAACCCGTAACCATGTGTTTCAAAACCTCGGCGATGGCACCTATAATCACTCAGGTATTCAAGCCATTCGCGCAGCGGTGGCGGCGGGCACAACCGTCACCTATAAAATTCTCTATAATGATGCTGTGGCAATGACCGGCGGTCAGGGCAATGACGGCGCGTTGGATGCGCCACGTATTGCCCGTGAATTGCTGGCCATGGGCATTGCCAATGTCGCTTTGGTGCACGACCAAAAAGAAGACATTGATCTCGCACGCTTTCCAAAAGGCTTGGCGGTGCATGAACGCGATGAAATGGATGCGGTCCAAAAAACCTTTGCCGGTTATGACGGTGTCTCCGTCATCTTGTATCTGCAGACCTGCGCGGCCGAAAAGCGGCGCAGACGCAAACGCGGTAAATTTCCCGATCCGGACAAGCGGGTATTTATCAATACCGACATCTGCGAAGGGTGTGGCGATTGTGGGGTGCAATCAAACTGTGTGGCCATCAGCCCTGTCGAAACCGAATTGGGGCGCAAACGGGCCATTGATCAATCCGCCTGTAATAAAGATTTCAGCTGTGTCAAAGGGTTTTGCCCATCTTTTGTCACGCTAAAGGGCGCACAGATACGCAAATCTGAAACTGCGCAGTTGGATTTGCCACAGATGCCCGAACCGGTTTTGCCGAACATCGACAGGACCTTCAACGTGGTGATCACGGGGGTGGGCGGAACCGGGGTTGTGACCATCGGCGCGGTTTTGGCGCAGGCGGCACAGATCGATGGCAAGGGTGCAGGCATGATGGAAATGGCTGGATTGGCGCAAAAAGGCGGTGCTGTCTATATTCATTGCCGTCTTGCCAATCGGCCGGAGGATATCACCGCGATACGGGTTGCCACCGGTGAATGTGATGCACTGATTGGTGGTGATCTGGTGGTAAGTGCGGCTGCGAAAACACTGGGTCTGACCAAGGCTGGTCGCACCGGTGCTGTGGTCAATGCACATAATATCGTCACAGGCGAGTTTACCCGAGACACCGACTTTACCATCCCAACAGACCGTCTGAGCCTAGCGCTGCAGGCCCGGTTACAGGATCGGGTGCAGTTATTGGACAGCACCGAACTGGCTCGGATCACCATGGGCGATTCTATTTATTCTAATATGTTGATCTTTGGCGCAGCTTGGCAGCAGGGGCTTTTGCCGATCTCGCTCGACGCGCTGCGACAAGCCATCGCTTTAAACGGGACGGCGGTTGATAAAAATTTACGTGCGTTCGATATTGGGCGCTGGTCGGCGTTATTTCCGGACGAGGCCGCGGCGTTGATCGCGCCCACTGTGGTAAGATTGCCCCAGACGCTGGATGAGAAAATAGCTATCCGGACCAAGCATTTGCGGGCTTATCAGGGTCATCAACTCAGTCGGCGCTATGCCCGGATGCTGGAGCGCACTGCAGATCCCGACCTAAAGCTTGCGCTGGCGAAAGGTTATCATAAACTGCTGGCCTATAAGGATGAATACGAGGTCGCGCGCTTGCATCTTGGCACTTACGCCAAAGCATCACAAACCTTTGAGGGGCCGTTCGAGATGACCTTCCATCTGGCACCGCCTTTATTGTCCAAGATCGGCAGCGACGGGCGACCTCAAAAACGCAGCTTTGGCCCATGGATGCTAGGGCCGCTACGGGCGCTGTCTGCGCTGCGGGTGTTGCGCGGCACGGCTCTTGATCCGTTCGGCTATACGGCCGAGCGGCGGATGGAACGAGCGCTGATTGCGCAATATGAAAAAGATATGGCAGCGATCCTTCCGGCCGTGACCCCCGATACCCATGAGATCGCCGTCGCACTGGCCGCTTTGCCATCGGACATTCGCGGGTTTGGTCCGGTGAAACAGGCCAATAAGATCAAGGCCGGCAAGCGGCGAGAGGAATTGCTCGCGGGGTTTCACCGCGGTGGTGGCGATCTGGCGCAGGCTGCGGAATAAACGACAGTGTCATAGAAATATTATGCCTAGTTTTATTGGTCACCTATCAGGGTCCGATAAGTAAAGGAACGATATGAGCCGGGAACGTCACGCAGCGCAGGATATAAGCTATGCGCATTCCGCAGAAAGCAAGCGCGGTCAAATCGTTATAAAGCTGTTGGAGAACGCCACTGGACGTCTGACCTTGATCAAACGGGCGCGCGGGTATCAAGACGAAGTGGCGCAGGGGCGCGATTTTTGGCAGGTGATGGTCGAACGCTATGGGTTGTCATTGGATGTGGTTGGCGGGTCGATTGATCATATTCCGAAAACGGGTCCGGTTATTTTAATCGCGAACCATCCCTATGGTATTCTCGACGGGATCATGCTGGGTCATATTTTGTCGTCAGTGCGAGGGGATTTTCGCATTCTGGCTCATAAAGTGTTTCAAAAGTCTGATGAGCTGAATCGCTCCATTTTACCAGTGTCTTTTGATGACACGAAACAGGCGATGCGCGACAATATAAACACCCGCAGGCAGGCTTTAGATTTTTTGGCTGATGGTGGTGCGATTGGCATCTTTCCCGGTGGCACAGTATCGACGGCGCGCACACTGTTTGCCAAGCCGATAGATCCGAGCTGGCGTACATTTACCGCGCGAATGATCGCTAGATCAAACGCGACGGTCGTGCCGGTTTATTTTGATGGCAATAACAGCTGGATGTTTCAAATGGCCAGCCATATGCATTTTACACTGCGTTTGGGCTTGCTGATGAAGGAATTTCGCAAACGTATTGATACGCCGGTCCGTCTGGTGATCGGTGATCCGATCCCGCAGCAGCAATTACAGGACCGCAGCAAAGATTCGCCGGCGCTGATGGATTATCTCCGAAGAGTAACTTATGATCTTTCTCCCGTGCCCTTTGATGACTATGACTATGGCTACGAATTTGAAGACTGGTATAAAAAACAACAATAGAAAGGCCCGTTATGGCCGTTGGTATATTTGATTCTGGCCTCGGTGGCTTGACCGTTCTGGACGCAGTGACAAAACGAATGCCCGACGTGCCTTTTGTGTATTTTGGTGATAATTCACATGCGCCATACGGCGTGCGCACGGCAGACGATATTTATGATTTGACCACACGCGCAGTCGAATGCCTGTGGGATAACGGCTGTGATCTGGTGATTTTGGCCTGCAACACCGCATCGGCGGCGGCTTTGCGCCGGATGCAGGAAAGCTGGTTGCCACCTGAAAAGCGTGTTTTGGGGGTCTTTGTGCCCCTGATCGAGGCGTTGACCGAACGGCGATGGGGCGACAATTCACCGCCCCGTCAGGTGGCAGTCAAGCATGTTGCGCTGTTCGCTACACCGGCGACTGTCTCAAGCCGTGCCTTTCAGCGAGAACTGGCGTTTCGCGCCATCGGCGTGGACGTCGAGGCGCAAGCTTGTGGCGGTGTTGTCGACGCGATCGAAGAGGGCGATCTGATCCTTGCCGAGGCTTTGGTGCGTTCGCATGTGGACGCGCTCAAGCGCAAGATGCCACAGCCTGATGCCGCGATTTTAGGCTGTACGCATTATCCGCTGATGGAGCAAGTTTTCAAAGACGCACTGGGACCGGCGGTGCAGGTTTATTCGCAAGCCAGCCTTGTATCTGAAAGCCTCGCAGATTATCTGGTCAGACACCCGAAGATGCACGGGGCGGGTCAACGGTCGAGGTTTATCACCACCGGGAGCCCGCGACAGGTGTCTGATAACGCTACCCGGTTCTTAAAACGAGAGATTATGTTTGATCCTCTGTGAGCCGTGGACGGAAAATGTGGTATGAAACGGAGCTTAAATCGGCAGGGGATAAGCTTTAATATGCCCCAGTAAGAGGCTATAATGACGTATAAAATCGCAATTCTGGGTGCATCGGGCTATACCGGTGCAGAACTGATAAGACTGCTGGCAACGCACCCCAGCTTTACCATCGCGGCACTGGGGGCCGAGCGCAAAGCTGGGCAATCACTGGCGCAGGTCTTCCCGCATCTGCGGCATTTGGATCTGCCCCTATTGGTCAAAACTGACGCGATTGATTTTAGTCAGATTGATTTGTGTTTCTGTGCTTTGCCGCATAAAACCTCTCAAAATATTATTGCCAGCTTGCCGGCGGACCTTAAGATTGTCGATCTCAGCGCTGATTTTCGCCTGCGTGATCCTGCGCAATACGAGGCGTGGTACGGCGAAAGCCATGACGCACCGGCCCTGCAGCAAGAGGCGGTGTATGGCCTGACCGAATTCTACAGGGATGAAATTATCTCTGCCCGTTTGGTGGCGGGAACGGGCTGCAATGCCGCAACTGGCCAGTATATGTTACGGCCATTGATTGCCAGCGGGCTGATCGATCTTGATGACATCATTCTTGATTTGAAATGTGCCGTTTCTGGTGCTGGACGTGCGCTTAAGGAAAATCTTCTGCATGCGGAATTGTCTGAGGGGTATCACGCCTATGCGCTCGGGGGCACGCACCGGCACTTGGGTGAATTCGACCAAGAATTTAGCGCTGTCGCCGGGCGTCCGGTGAAAATTCAGTTCACCCCACATCTGGTGCCTGCAAATCGCGGCATTCTTGCCACTGGCTATGTCAAAGGCGATCCGGATGCTATTCATAGTGCGCTGCACGCAACCTATGCTGACGAGCCTTTTGTCGAGGTTTTAGACTTTGGTGAAAGCCCAAGTACGCGGCACGTGCGGGGCTCGAACTTTTGCCATATTGGTGTGACGGCCGACCGCATTCCGGGGCGTGCGATTGTCATCGGTGCGCTTGACAATCTGACCAAAGGCAGCAGCGGTCAGGCCCTGCAAAATGCAAATTTAATGTTGGGTGTGCCCGAAACAGCTGGCTTGATGTTGGCGCCATGTTTCCCCTGAGCGCACCATGAAGGGGTTGAAAAAAACACGGCGTATTCAAGTTATTGTCGCCTGCGCAGTTTTTTTGGCGCTGGCCACGGGCTTGATTGGTTTTGCTCTCAAAGATGGCATCAACCTGTTTCGGGCGCCAAGCCAGGTCTTGGCAGATCCGCCATCCCCAAATGAAATCTTCCGGCTGGGCGGTTTGGTGAAACAGGGGTCTCTGATCCGTGGCGAGGCGCTGGCGATCTCTTTTTCAGTCACCGATGGCGCTGAAGATATCGATGTGACGTACAGTGGCATTCTGCCCGATTTATTCGCCGAAAATCAGGGGATGATTGCCATGGGCCGTTTTGATAACGGGGTGTTCACTGCCAGTGAAATTCTCGCCAAACACGACGAGGACTATATGCCCAAAGAGGTCGTTGACGCGTTGCGCGAACAAGGCGTGTATCAAAACCCCGAATAATTGAGCAACCCGCGACCTTTAGGCACGACCCCGAAGGCGTCAAATGAGCCAATTAAGATTGGCGACCTGGCAAATGCCATCTATAGTTGGTGACATGATTATCGAACTTGGACATTTTTGTCTTATTTTGGCCTTCGGGCTGTCGTGTGTCCAAACGGTCAGTGGTCTGGTTGGGGCGCACTACCGTTGGGCTGGCTGGATGGCAATGACAGGGCAGGCGGCATTGTTGCAGTTTGCCCTAACCGCCTGCGCGTTTGCGGCGCTGACCCATGGGTTTGTCACCTCTGATTTCAGCCTGCGACTTGTGGTGCTGAACTCGCATTCTCTCAAACCGATGCTGTATAAAGTTTCGGGCGTCTGGGGCAATCACGAGGGATCGATGTTGCTCTGGGTTCTGATCGTCACATTGTTTGGTGCAACCGCAGCTTGGTTCGGCGACCGTTTGCCCCCCACCTTGCAAAGCCGGGTACTGGCGGTGCAATCAGCCATCGCGGTGGCGTTCTTTGCCTTTATCATTTTCACCTCGAACCCGTTTTTGCGCCTCGAAGTGCCGCCGTTTGACGGCCAAGATCTCAATCCTCTGCTGCAGGATGTCGGCTTGGCCTTTCATCCGCCATTTCTTTATTTGGGTTATGTTGGCCTAAGCATGACATTTTCATTTGCAGTGGCAGCCTTGATTGAGGGACGCGTAGATGCGGCATGGGGCCGCTGGGTTCGGCCTTGGACCTTGGCGGCATGGATCTTTTTAACCATTGGTATCGCGCTTGGCAGTTGGTGGGCTTATTACGAGTTGGGCTGGGGCGGGTTTTGGTTTTGGGATCCGGTTGAAAACGCGAGCTTTATGCCTTGGTTGCTGGCGGGGGCCCTGTTGCATTCGGCGATTGTGGTTGAAAAACGTGACAGCCTGAAAAACTGGACCATCCTATTGGCCATTCTGGCGTTTGGGTTTTCTTTGACCGGCACGTTTATTGTGCGATCAGGCGTGCTGACCTCTGTGCACGCGTTTGCCAATGACCCAGAGCGGGGGGTTTTTATTCTTGCTATTCTCGCGCTGTTTATTGGGGGTGCTCTGACGTTGTTTGCGGCGCGCTCTAGCGAGATGGAGGCGCGCGGTGTGTTTTCTTTAGTCAGTCGCGAGGCCGCGCTGGTCAGCAACAACATCCTATTGGCAGCCAGCGCCTTGGTGGTGTTTATCGGCACGATCTGGCCGTTACTGGCCGAGCTGGCCTTTGATCGCAAACTCAGCGTTGGCCCGCCTTTCTTCAATCAAGCCTTCACTCCGTTCGTGGTGGCGCTGGGTTTGATTTTACCGCTTGGATCTGTTCTGCCTTGGAAACGCGCTCGGTTGGGACGGGTGACGAAACGCTTGATCCCGGCGCTGGTGCTGGCGCTTGCGGGCGCAGGGCTGGTGTGGACGCTGCAAACCGGTCGAAGCCTGTTGGGACCGGTGGGTTTGTTTCTTGGGGCTTGGTTGGTTTTTGGTACGCTGACCGAATTATGGACCCGGGCCGGACGCAGTCATGATCTGCGCCGATTGGTGAGGTTGCCGCGCGCCGACTGGGGCAAAGCCTGCGCTCATGCCGGGCTTGGGGTAACAATTTTTGGTATTGCCGGCATGACCGCTTGGCAGGTTGAGGACATTCGGGTGACCGCACTTAAGACCCCTTGGCAAGTTGGGGCCTATACGTTGCAACTCGACAAGGTAGAAGAACTCAGTGGCCCCAATTACCTGACCACAATGGGCACAGTCACCCTGCGCAAGGGGCGTCGTCTTATCGCTGAACTTACACCGGAAAAACGCTATTATCCTGTTGCGAAAATGCCCACAACAGAGGCTGCAATCGATTATCGGATTATGCGCGATGTCTATGTGGTGCTGGGCGACCCTGAGGTCAATGGTGGCTGGGTGGTCCGCACTTATATCAAACCGCTGGCCAATTGGATTTGGGCTGGGGCGCTTTTGATGGCGTTTGGCGGGCTTTTAAGTTTAAGTGATAAACGTCTACGGGTTGCGGCCGGTGCAACCAGAACACGGCCAACGGTTCCCGCCGAATGAAAGCGATTAAATGCATCTTATGTCTGGTGTGGCTTTGTGCACCGGCCTGGGCGGTTGAACCGGACGAGGTGCTGTCGGATCCCGCGCTTGAGCAACGTGCCCGTAATTTGTCACAACAATTGCGCTGTCTGGTATGTCGCAACGAAAGCATTGATGAAAGCAACGCCGGTTTGGCCCGCGACTTGCGCCTTTTGGTGCGCGAGCGCTTGGAAACTGGGGACAGTGACACAGAAGTCATGAACTTTGTTGTCACGCGCTACGGCGAATACGTCTTGCTCAAGCCCGATAGTACCGGCGCAAATTGGCTGCTGTGGGCCAGCGGACCGTTGACGCTGCTGTTTGCCGCCGGGGTCGTTGTGTCGTTTTCCCGTCGCAGGGCAAAAGACCCTCAAACAGCTGCGGCCGCATTAAGTGCAGAAGAGACCGAGGCCCTGAGAAAACTGCTGGACGATTGACACTGGGATTTAAAGATCTTCTTTGCTAGCTTGAAGCTGCGGGATGTACAGTGTGTAAAAGAGTGATGGATCTGAGATGATATATGAAACTATTGATTTAAATATTAAAGACAATGTTGCGGTATTGACCCTTGACCGACCGGAGGTGATGAACGCGTTGAACGCGCAAATGCGGGCGGAAATTCTGCATGCGGTCCGCCACAGCACCGAGGTCGCGAGGGTTTTGGTGATGACCGGTGCGGGCATTGCGTTTTGCAGCGGTCAGGATCTGAACGACAGCGGGGTGGTGGGAAAAATTGATCTTGAACGCAGTTTGCGAGACCAATATAATCCGATGCTACAGGCCATTACCGATAGCCCTATTCCCACCATCAGCGCCGTGAACGGTCCGGCGGCCGGTGCAGGCGCCAATCTGGCACTCGCAGCGGATGTGGTGATTGCTGCAGATAATGCGTATTTTGCTCAGGCTTTCACCCGCATCGGCCTGATGCCAGATGCCGGTGGCACCTATACGCTGCCAAGGCGCATGGGAATGGCCAAAGCAATGGGGGCTGCGCTGTTTGCCGAGAAAATCAGCGCCCAGCAGGCCGAGGATTGGGGGATGATATGGGAAGTCGCCGCACCAGACGGGTTCGATGCCCTATGGAAAAGTCGCGCCGCACATTTGGCAAACGGACCGTCGGTTGCCTATACCCATACCAAAACCGCGCTGAGCCACAGTTTGCAGAACACTTATGAACAGCAATTGATGCTGGAGGCAAAGCTTCAAGGCGATTGCGGCAAAACTCGGGATTTCAAAGAGGGCGTGCTGGCATTTCTGGAAAAACGGCCTGCGGTATTTGAAGGCCGGTAACAGTTGTTTTGAAAGCCCGTGTACCCGTGTTTCTGTGTCAGAAGGGCATTTTTACGCTGGGGCCAGATCTGCGACAGCCGCTTTTATAATCCATCCATTTACAACCGCCCCC
>DDEJ01000092.1:4386-7428 GCA_002336405.1 Rhodobacteraceae bacterium UBA1957 | reverse complement strand
CCGCGCGGGTTCATTGCGCCCCGAGGGTTCAGCGGTTTTCAATATCCACATAATCACGCGCGGTTTCGCCAAGATACAATTGCCGGGGCCGACCAATTTTCATCTGCGGATCAGTGATCATTTCTTTCCACTGCGATATCCAGCCAACCGTGCGAGACACTGCAAAAATTGGTGTGAACATCGAGGTGGGAAAGCCCATCGCCTCTAGGATGATGCCCGAATAGAAATCGACGTTTGGAAATAGTTTCTTTTCGATGAAATAAGGATCGCTCAGAGCCATTCGTTCCAGTTCTTTTGCGATCTGCAGCAGTGGGTTATTTTCCACACCTAACAGCTCCAGCACTTCGTCGGCGGATTGTTTCAACACGGTCGCCCGCGGGTCGGTGTTTTTATACACCCGGTGGCCAAAGCCCATCAGTCGATACGGATCATTTTTGTCTTTTGCTCTGGCAATAAACTCGGGAATACGGTCAACCGAGCCGATCTCGCGCAGCATTTCTAGACAGGCCTGATTGGCACCACCATGCGCCGGGCCCCACAGACAGGCAATGCCCGCAGCAATACAGGCAAACGGGTTGGCCCCTGAGGATGACGCAAGCCGCACGGTCGATGTCGAGGCGTTCTGTTCGTGATCGGCATGCAGGGTGAAAATTCTGTCCATTGCCCGCGACAGGATCGGATTAACCACGTAATCTTCTGCAGGCACAGCAAAGCACATGCGTAAAAAGTTTGAGGCGTAATCGAGATCGTTACGGGGATAGACAAAGGGCTGGCCGACAGTAAACTTATACGCCATCGCCGCTATAGTTGGCATTTTTGCAATCAGTCGGAACGACGCGATCTCGCGTTGGTGCTCGTCGGTGATGTCGGTGCTGTCATGATAAAAGGCTGACATTGCGCCAACCACACCGGTCATAACTGCCATTGGGTGGGCATCGCGTCGGAATCCACGGAAAAAATACATCATCTGTTCGTGTATCATCGTGTGGTAGGTCACAATATTTTCAAACTCTTCCAATGCGGCTGCCTTGGGCAATTCACCATAGAGCAACAGATAGCAAACTTCGAGAAAATGCGACTTGCCGGCCAGTTGATCTATTGGATACCCGCGATGCAGCAATTCACCCTTATCGCCATCGATAAAGGTGATGCTGCTGTCACACGATGCTGTTGAGGTGAAGCCAGGGTCATAGGTGAACATCTTTGCCTGAGCGTACAGTTTGCGAATATCAATGACGTCCGGCCCCGCAGAGGGGGACATAACCGGCAAATCATAAGAGGTGCCGTCCACGGTCAGTGTCGCATATTTTGTTGCTTGAGCCATCGTCAATCCTTCATATCGGTCACCCAGAAGACTGCGCAAGCTGCGCGTTCTGGAGATCAGTCTGTTATCTCTTTTGCAGATATGTCTGTTAATCTGGCAATTGTATCTTGGCGTCCCAGCACCAGCATCATATCGAAAACGCTTGGCGTTGCGGTGCGCCCTGCGAGGGCCGCTCTTATCGGTGCGGCTATTTTACCAAAACCAATGCCGCGCGTCTCGGCGATTTGTGACGTTACTCTCTCCAAATCGTCACGGGTCCAAGTAACATTTTGCAAATGCGGCGTCAACTCGTGTAGAATGCTAATCCCAGTGTTATCCAGCGTGGACTGGGCTTTAACGTCTGGTGTAATCGGCGTTTCAGCCAGAATAAACTGGGCTTTGTCAATGAGTTCCGCAAAATCACGCGCGCGTTCTTTTAGGCAATACATCGCCGATAGCATCTGCGCCGCAGTCTGATCGGAAAGTTTGGGCGCGCCGGTTACGGCCAGAAACGCCTGCAATTCATGCAGCAGCGCAGCATCGTCGGTGGTGGCAATATGCTGGCCGCTTAATTTGCTGAGCTTTTTGAAATCAAACCGCGCAGGTGATTTTCCGATGCCGCCAAAACCGAACCATTCCTGCGCCTGCGCATCGGTGAAAAACTCGTCATTTCCATGTGCCCACCCCAATCGGGCGAGATAATTGCGCATCGCTGCCGCCGAATATCCCATGGCGTGATATTCATCCACACCCAACGCCCCATGACGCTTGGACAACTTTTTGCCATCGCTCCCGTGGATCAGCGGTATGTGAGCCCAGACCGGTATCTGCCAGCCCATTGCATGGTAAATGGTCATCTGGCGGGCGGCATTGTTCAAGTGATCGTCGCCCCGTATCACTGTCGTCACCCCCATATCATGATCATCCACAACCACGGCCAGCATATAGACAGGGGTGCCGTCCGAGCGCAGCAAAACCATATCGTCGAGCTGGTCATTATTGATGGTGACATCGCCTTGCACCTGATCTGCAATCACTGTTTTGCCGCTCTGGGGGGCTTTGATCCGCACGACATAAGCGCCTTGCGGATGATTGGCTGCCTCCACATCCCGCCACGGGCTGCGAAACAATGTCGAGCGTCCCGCCGCACGGGCCTGATCGCGAAAAGCGGCTATTTCGTCTTGTGAACTGAAACATTTATACGCCTTGCCAGCCGCGAGCAATTCATGGGCCACATCGGCATGCCGCACCGCACGTTCAAACTGCGTTACCGGCTCGCCGTCATAGTCAAGCCCGAGCCAATCCATCCCGGTAAAAATGGCTTGTGTTGCCTCTGGGGTTGAGCGCGCCCGATCCGTGTCTTCGATCCGCAACAAAAACTTGCCACCGCGCCCCCGGGCATACAGCCAGTTGAACAGCGCAGTGCGTGCGCTGCCAATGTGAAGATACCCAGTGGGTGAAGGGGCAAAGCGGGTGATAATCTGGCTGGACATTGAAGTTTAACCTTTGGTTAAGCAAAACGCTGATACTTTCGCGCTCTGTCTAACCATCCGTCTTAGGAGGGGCAAGCACAGGCATGACCCGATTATTTTCTACTGCGTTCTGGGGCGATATTTTCTGGCAGCAAAAACCGCATCTGACCGACTGGGCCCCCGTGTCATTTGCTGTCGGTATTGGAGTGTATTTTGGGCTTGCCTCAGAACCTTCACCTGTCTTGCTGTTGGGGGGTATTGGTCTCA
>DDEJ01000092.1:0-3983 GCA_002336405.1 Rhodobacteraceae bacterium UBA1957 | reverse complement strand
TGCTGGTCATATTTGGGGTCGGTTGGGCAAATGTATCGGCGCTGTATAAGGCGTCTGCGGTTTTGAAATATCATTATTACGGTCCAATTGAGGGGCGGATTGTTAAGGTTGACCGGTCTGCTTCTGATGCGCTGCGTTTGACACTTGACCGGGTGGTCCTGCGCCGGCTTACCCCCAAGCAGACGCCAGAACGGATACGGGTCTCGCTGCACGGCGCTTTATTTGACTTCAAACCAGTGCCGGGGGAAACAATTATGCTCATGGGACATTTATCGCCGCCTGCGGGCGCGGTAGAACCATCAGGCTTTGATTTCAGACGTTACGCTTGGTTTTTACGTCTTGGAGGTTTAGGCTATAGCCGCACACCTGTTGTGGTGCTGACACCTGCAGGGAGCGCGCTGGCATTAGCGCGGGTACGCATGCGCATATCCACCCGCATCCAAGCGGCGCTACCCGGTCAACTGGGGGCTTTTGCTGCCACATTGCTCAGTGGCGACCGCTCTGGTTTGAATTCACAGACCTTGCAGATTTTACGACAGACGAATTTGGCGCATTTACTGGCAATTTCTGGCCTGCATATGGGGTTGCTGACTGGATTTATTTTTACCGTATTAAGGCTGGCTGTGCTGTTTCTGCCCGGATCTGCCCGCCATTGGCCCGCTAAGAAAATTGCGGCATGCGGCGCGATACTGGCCGGGGCTTTCTATCTGGCTTTATCGGGCGGCAATGTCGCTACAGAACGTGCTTTTGTGATGGTTTTAGTGGGGTTTGGCGCTTTGTTTTTTGATAAACGGGCCTTGAGTTTACGGTCGGTTTCTGTGGCGGCAAGTCTGGTGCTGTTGTTGCGCCCAAGTGCCTTGCTGGGTCCAGGGTTTCAAATGTCCTTTGCCGCGACGTTGGCTTTGATAACGGCCTATACAATCTGGCGGCAAAAACGCTGGCAACTTGGCCCTAAATGGTCACAACCGATCTGGATGGTTGTGATGTCTTCGCTGGTTGCGGGGCTGGCAACCGCACCGATTGCGGCCGCGCATTTCAATTTGGTGTCGCAATATGGTCTGCTGGCCAATCTTATCTCAGTGCCGCTGATGGGCTTGGTTATTATGCCAGCCGGTGTCATCGGGGTAATGTTGATGCCGTTCGAACTTGAGAGTGGCGCGCTTTGGGTGATGGGGCAAGGGCTTGCTTGGATCCTTGGCGTGGCCGATTGGGTGGCGGGTTTCAAAGATGCGGTGCGCTATATAAAAGCGCCTGCACCTGTGGTTTTGCCATTGCTGGCGGCAAGCGCCTTATTTTCGGGACTGTGGATCGGTCGCCTGCGGGTCATCGGTGTGATTGGCTGTCTGCTTGGGTTTCTGATCTGGGTCCAGACGCCCCGACCGCTGTTGTTAATCAGTGATAGCGGCGCACTTTTGGGCATACTGGCCCCACAGGGGCGTTTGTTAAGCAAATCAAAAGGCGCAGGGTTTGTCGCCAAAAACTGGCTGCGCAACGATGGCGACGGGCGCAGCCAAGCACAGGCGGCACAGGGGTGGCAACTGGCGTTTGGGGATATGGAATGGCTGCATATTCTGGGTAAAAAAGCCGCAGCTTCCACCACAGACTGTCGCAGCGATCAGGTGGTGATTGCCAATGTCAAACTTCAAGCCCGTGGCGACTGCTTGATACTGGACGCAGCCGTTTTTTCCGCCACCGGCAGTATGGATATTGTTGCACGCGACGGGCGCTTGCAGGTCCGCACTGCCCAAAGCTATAGCGGCAACCGGCTTTGGTCGCGTCAACATTTGACACAGTCCGAGGTTGTTGCGCTTGCGCAAAAGATTGACCGGTTCACGGTTTTACTTAATAGCTCCGGATCAATCCCACCAAACGTCCCTGAACCTTGACATGACCAATTGGCAGCATGCGGGTTTCGTAGGCCGGATTTGCCGCCTCGAGTGCCACAACATCTCCCATCCGCTTAAACCGCTTTAAAGTTGCCTCATAGCCTTCGATCTGTGCCACCACAATATCGCCATTTTCAGCGGTGTTGGTTTCCCGTATCACCACAATATCGCCTTCGTTGATACCGGCATTGATCATCGAGTCGCCCTTTACCTCAAGCGCGTAGTGCTGGCCTTGCCCTGAAAGCATCTGCGTCGGAACCGTCACTTGTGGCGCCTCATCCGCGATAGATTCCATCGGGATACCAGCGGCAATACGCCCGATCAAAGGCAATTGCTGGCTTTGCGTACTGTCGATTTTTTGTGCGGCAGCCGGTGTAGGAGCATTGGGCCTGCCACCATCAATTAATTTTGGCGTAAACCCGGTTTTGACCTCGCCCAGAGACTCTGGCAGTTTAACCACTTCGATTGCCCGCGCCCGATGCGCCAATCTACGGATGAACCCGCGTTCTTCAAGCGCTGTAATCAGCCGGTGTATACCCGATTTTGAGCGCAGATTTAGCGCTTCTTTCATTTCGTCAAACGAGGGTGGTACGCCGTCTTTTTGCGCCCGCTTGTGGATGAATTCAAGTAAATCGCGTTGCTTTTTCGTCAACATTTTTGAACCTCTATCACCATTTGTTTCGTGATGTTCTATAGATGTTCTTGTTTTGTGTCAAGTTCGTACCGTATTTTAGCAAAAATGGTCTACAACAGGATATAGGGCACCTCGACCCCTGCCTTAAGCTCTGGGGCATGTGGCGGGCGCACCAAAAGCGCATTTGCCTGTGACAAAACGCTTAACAACGCGCTGTCCTGACGATCAAACGGGGTTAATTGGCCGTCGTAGAAACTTGCGCGCATATAGTGTTCACGCGGACCGTTTTTTTCAATCGCACAGGCCAATGGCGCCAAGGCGTGGCGGGTTTGCTCGGCTGGTAATCCTAGCATGTGGCGGATCATCGGTGTCAGGAAAATATGACCACACACCATAGACGAGACCGGGTTGCCTGGCAGGCCGACGATGGGCGTGTCTTTGATCCGTCCCGCCATCAGCGGCTTGCCGGGGCGCATCGCCACTTTATAAAATGACTGGTCCATTCCCAAGGTTTTTCCAGCCTCGGCAACAAGATCGTGGTCACCCACTGAGGCCCCTCCAATCGTCACGATCAAATCTGCCGTCAGGGCCAAATCGAATACCATTTGCAGGGCGGGAATTGTATCGCAGGCAATGGGCAGTATGCGGACCACTGCGCCGCTGTCTTCCAGCAGGGCTTTCAGACCGAAACAATTCGAGGCAATGATTTGGTCGCTGCGGGGGTCTTGCCCCGGCATCACCAATTCATCGCCGGTCGAGATCACAGCCACAACCGGCCTACACCGCACCGGCACATGCGGTTGGTTCATCGACGCCAGCAGCGCGATATCCGCTGGGCTGAGGCGCCGCGGTGCAGCGATCATCTCACCACGTTTGAAATCAGATCCCGACGGGCGGATATGGGTTTTGGGATCGACCTCGATCACGACAATCATGTCGTCTGCGTCGCGTTTAACATCTTCTTGGATGATCACGTGTTGTGCGCCTTGCGGCAGGGGTGCACCGGTAAAAATTCGCACCGCTTCCCCCGCGCCAACCATGCCTGAGAATCGGTGGCCGGCTGCCGCCTCGCCGATCAACCGATAACGCGCGCCAGGTGCAAGGCCCGCAGTTTGCACCGCATAGCCATCCATCGCCGAGGCGGCAAACGGCGGTTGATCGCGCGCTGCCTCTACCGGGCGTGCAAGCACCCGCCCAGCCGCAAGATGTAGGGGCACGCTTTCTTCCGGGCCCGGCTCAACCAGCGTAACAAGTCTTTTAAGTGCTTCAGCAACAGTTATCATAATATTTTGCTGTCTTCTGCCATCTGATCATTTTCCCATTGCTCATATGTCCGTCCATCGTGGGCTAATTTCCACTCTGTGCGTCCATTTGTGGACCGGCCGTTAACAATAGCGCCTGCTGCGCTTGGGCTAGAAAATGCGTGGGTTTTTGTAAATCGTGTTTGGTCTCTATCTATGACA
>DDEJ01000041.1:1589-14846 GCA_002336405.1 Rhodobacteraceae bacterium UBA1957 | reverse complement strand
AGCTGGATATCCTCCTGCTTTTTCTGCTGCTGTTACAGGCGTTAGTTCCACCATTGGCGGTATTATTCCACCTAGTATAATGATGATTGTTCTTGCTAATGCTACTGAGATTTCAATCGCGTCATTATTCGCTGCTGGTATTATACCCGGTTTACTAATTGGCGTTGTAATAATGCTTATCAACCATTTCTTTGCAGTAAAGTACAATTTTGAAAGGAGCGATGAGCGTTTTTCAGTACGAAGAGCAGGGAAAGAATTATACCGATCTTCATTTGCTTTGCTTATACCAGTGGTTTTAGTTGGTTCCGTTATGGGTGGTATTGCATCAGTTGTTGAGGCTGGTGCAATCACAGCAATGGTTGCACTATTTACTGGTGTGTTTGTTTATAAGACTATTAAATGGAAAGAATGCTCAGGCGCTTTCCGAAGGGCATTTCGTAATTCGGCAATGGTTTTCATTATAATAGCTGCATCGGGGCCATTTAGTTGGCTACTTACCTCATTAGGTGCAATAAGCGATCTTGAAAATTGGTTACTGAGCCTCACGGGCTCCCCTATTATTTTCATATTTGCACTTATTCTTTTCATTTTTCTTCTTGGAACAGTTATGGATTCTGCCGTAAACATTATAATTGTTGGCCCTGTTTTAGTTGATGTTATGGCCAAGGCAGGATTTCCTGAAATCCAGGCAGCAGTCGTAGTCATTGTTGGTTTCTTGATAGGTTCGGTAACACCACCAGTTGGCGTCGCCTTTTTTACTTCTGCAACCATTGCGAAGGTGCGGTTAGAAGAGGTTGCTGTTGCGCTAATTCCATATCTTATTGGGCTGTTTCTGCTTCTATTTTTCATCATTGTCATCCCAGAATTGACAATGTTTCTTCCACAAATAATGAGTTGATTGAACGCTATGTTGAAAATATTAAATAATTTTGATCGGTTTATTCATCGTGTTTTGGAAGCAATGTGTTCACTGTTTCTGGCTATGATGGTTGGGTTCACAATCTACAATGTAGTGATGAGATATGTATTTGCAAACCCACCAGTTTGGGGGGATTTGTTGACTGTATTGAGCAATATTTGGTTAATGTTTATAGCACTTTCGTTAACAGCTAGAGATAATGAACATATTGCTTTGAATTTAATCTATGAAAAGTTACCTAGTTGGCTGGCACTTTATATACGTCAATTTTGGAAACTTATGATTATACTTATTGGACTGGTTCTGATCATTTATGGATTTGAATTGGTTGAAGGTATGCGAGGTAAATATTGGGAAATGTGGCATTTTGAATTTACTGCACAAGGCATTGAGTTCAAAGAGAACTATATGCCAAAAAAATATGCTGTCATGATCCTGCCGTTAGCTGGATTTTTGACGGCCTTTGGGGCTGCTATCAGTTTAGTGAAAAAGGTCTAATCTTTTTCACTAAACCTGAATCGATCATTTGGTTTGGCGTTCGCACCATAGCTGCGCGAGGTGAAGCCTGGGCGTTAACGGCGAAAATTGCCCCTTTTCCTGACGTGTTTGCCGCCTGTAAAATTACTCAATAAAATTGTGAACGTCTTTATCCGGGCGTTGCGCAACAGCGTCGCATCTTTATCACCACTGCTGCGTCTGGACTGTTCAGCTGGTTACCAACAGCCATAAGCTTTATGAACTGGGAAAGGACCAGCCCAACGAAAAAATTCTTTTGAATCCGGATGGATGGGTTCGTAAAGTATTGACCGGATTTTGGACGCTTGATTTCCTTTTAGGATGGTGGGTTTTTTTCAAATGACATGCCCAAAAGCCTTGCTGCTATGATTTCACCATTTGCTGCAAGGCTGGTGTGTCTTGCGGCGTTTGTCATTATTTTGGAAGGCGTCGCACATTACTGCAGCGGCATTTTCAAAGTGTCGGGAGCCATAGGAGATATTGATGCATAACGGGTCTACCGGTCTGGTTTACTTCGGTCTTGCTTGTGATGATAGAGCTCTGGGCACGGATGCTGGGGTCAATCGTCAAACTGGTGACTGCTGATGCTGTTTGCATGCTCGTCAGTCTCTTCTCCATGCTCGGTTCATAAAAATGGCTGGTCTAATCGGTTAGGCACCCATTTTTCGGTTGGCAAAAACACTTGATCCAACGGGTCTGGCAACGCGTGGCAGAGGTTTGCAATTATTTATTTCTCGCAGGCGATTATGTTGTTTTTCAAACCCATTGTGGGAACTTTTGCGATAGTCATTTGCCCTTGAACGGCTTATAGTTTTAGCATGCGTGAGGGTGAGCGACATCTGTTGATTTTAAGCGTTCTACAGGAAAAACCTGTGGTAACAGTGCACGAACTTGTTGCACTTACCAATTCTTCCGAAGCCACCATTCGCCGCGATATTGCCGCCTTACATCAAAAAAATAAATTACATCGTATGCGTGGAGGTGCGGAGGCTAAAAATACCCGTGCCTATCCCGAGGCAACTGGAAGATCGTTTGCATCAAACCAAAACATCAATGTTGCCCGAAAACGGGCGATTGCCCGGGCTGCTGTTGCTATGTGTGACGACAGCGACGCGATTATTATCAATGGTGGGACGACAACGTTTCAGATGGTGCATTACCTGACGCGGCGCCATCTTCAAGTGTTCACCAATTCCCTGCCGATCGCCAATCATTTACTCGACCATACCCAGAATACGGTGATTGTGCCGGGTGGACGAATTTACCGCGATCAAAACATTATTCTCAGCCCGTTTAAAAACGATGGCTCCAAACATTTTCAAGCACAGAAAATGTTTATGGGTGCGTATGGCATCGGGGCTATGGGGGTGCTGGAGATTGATAATCTGATCGTTCAGGCTGAAGAGAAATTAATTGATCAGGCCGAGGAAATAATCGTTTTGGTCGATAGCTCCAAATTTGATATTCGCACCAGTCTGGTGCTGTGTCCTCTGATGCGCATATCCACGTTGGTCACCGATACGGGTCTGAGCAGCCAAGCCCGCGATATGGTACAGGAGGCGGGGGTCAAGCTGGTTACGGTTGAAGCGCCGCAAGATCCAAACTGATTGTGGAAAAGATGGATGGATAAACGAAACCATATTGCCGTATTTGATCTGGGAAAAACCAACCAGAAAGTTGTGCTTATTGATGGCAAAAACCTGATACCAATCGACAGCCGCAAAGCGCCTAATTCTGTTCTACAGGGCCTGTATCCGCATCTTGATACCACCTCCCAATGGCGGTTTCTGTGCGATTGCCTGTCTGATTTTGAACAGGACCACGGGGTGGATGGTGTGGCAATCACCACCCATGGCGCAACCATAGCCTTGGTGGCCGGTGATAGGCTGGCTTTACCGGTCTTGGATTACGAGTTTGAAATGCCGCCGTCGGTGGATGAAGCTTATAACGGGTTGCGGCCCCCATTCGACGAAACATTATCACCAAGACTGCCTGGTGGGTTGAACATTGGGGCCCAACTGCATTTTCTTCTGACAAAGTTTCCAAAAGAGTTTGCCCGCACTGATTATATTCTCACCTATCCGCAGTACTGGAGCTTCCGATTAACCGGGCAGGCCCGCTCAGAGGCCACTTCACTGGGGTGTCATACCGATTTATGGCAACCCGAAACGGGACAGTTTTCAAGTTTAGTAGGCCGAATGCTGCCTAAAACTCTGTTTCCGCCGATTGCAAAAGCCAGTGATGTATTTGCACTATCGTCTGCGGCCGCGCAGGCCACGGGGCTGCGGCCCGGTATTCCGGTGACCTGTGGTATTCACGATTCAAATGCGTCGCTTGTGCCATGGCTGAACAGTGGTCATCCGCTTTCGGTCGTATCCTCGGGGACATGGACTATTGTTATGTCCTTGGGGGTGTCGCCGGGCGTGATGGATGCTGGGCGCGATATGTTGGCTAACGTTGATGCGTTGGGAAGGCCGACACCGACGGCGCGTTTTATGGGTGGTCGTGACCATGATCTGCTAACCAAAGGGTGCGATGGCGCGGCCAGTTTTTCTGATATCGCCACGGTGATTTCCAAAGGTATTTTTATCATGCCGGGGCGGGTACCGGGGGTGGGTCCGTTTCCACAAGCGCGCGGTGGCTGGCGTGGTACGCCACCGGTTGGGATGGCTGAAAAACTGGCAAGTGCCACATTGTATTTAGCGCTGATGACCCAGACTTGTCTGGATCTGATCGGCATGGGCCAGCACATTATACTTGAGGGCCCACTGGCGGGCAATTTGCCGTTTGCGCGGTGTTTATCGGCGCTGACCGGTGTTGCTGTACATGTGTCATCTGATGCAACGGGCACCGCAACGGGGGCGGCTTTGCTGTTACTTGAAGCCGATCACGGCCCACAGCTTGGCCCTGCGGTGGCGCCCGCCGATTTGCCGGGTTTGTCGATCTATGCACAGATCTGGCGAGATCACGCCCAACGGGCCAGATAGGCCGGACCGCGATCAAGCCATGTGAAACACAGTTTCCAATGGCTTGGTGACAGGTGCGTTATCCGCATGTGTTTCCATAATATCTGCCATAAACGCCCACCATTTTTGCATGATATCAGTGGTCACCAAAGCGTCCAAATCATGATCCGTGCGGCGCCATAGAACTGCAAAAAGAATGTCGGTTTCCGGGTCAAGATGAATAGAATAATCCCGCACACCTGCCGAGGTCAGTGCCTGTGATAATTCGGGCCAAATCGCATCATGGCGGCGCTTGTATTCTGTGTGCATGCCGGGGTTCAACCGCATGGTGAAGGCAAATTTTTCTTCTGTCACTTGATGTTCCTTTGCTGCAGGCGCTTGGCCAGAATTGGCAGGGCAATAACGGCTATTAACAATCCGCCAATGACAATGGACATCACGATGCCGGGCACATTCAGCAGCCCCAACCCGAAGGTGACCAACCCCATGATAAATGCGGCAAGCACCACGCCTATGATGCTGCCCGCGCCCCCCAATATGCTCACACCGCCCAGCACCACCATGGTGATAACTTCCAATTCCCAGCCCTGGGCAATGGAGGGTCGCGTCGACCCCAGCCGTGAGGTCAGCAAGACCGCAGCAACCCCAGACATAATACCGGTCAGACAGAATAAAACGAGTTTTATGCGCCGCACCCGCACGCCCGAGAATTCTGCAGCGATCGGGTTGTTGCCGATGACAAATATCCAACGGCCAAAATTGGTCCGGTGCAGCAGAATATAGAACAACACAGCCATGATTAAAAACAACACAAATTCGAACGAGATAACCCACCAAACATAGCCTTGACCGAAGAAGGCAAAGCTTGTCGGATAGCCTTTGTAAGCTTGATCCCCCAGCACGATAAAAGACAGGCCGCGAAAAAAGCTCATGGTGCCGATGGTCACCACGATAGACGGAAGCCCAAGACCGGTGACCAAAACACCATTGAACGCACCGCAGATAAGTCCGGTTAGAATGCCAACGGCCACCAAACCGGGTGTTCCGACCCCAAATTGCAGCGCAAGCCCCATCATCGTCGAGGCAAACGCAATGATAGCTGCCACCGATAAATCAATTTCTCCGGAAATGATGACCAGTGCCATGGCCAGTGCAATCAGCGCTTTTTCGGTGAAATTAAACGTCGCATCCGACAGGGACCATGGCGATAAAAAATAGGGTGTGGCAAAGCAGTTCACGATGAAAATCGTCACCGCCACGAGCAATAAAAGTGATTGCCATGAAAACAGCGCGGATTGAAACGGATGGGTCAGCCGATCTGGAATTTGGCGGGTGGTCAGTGGGACTTTGGTCATGGATCAGACCCCGTATTTTTCAAGATAATCCGGCCCTGCCGGCGTTCACTGCGGGCATTGAAAACTACGGCCAGAATGATCGCCGCCCCCGAGATCGCCATCTGCCAAAATGGTGAGATGTTGATCACCGGCAAAGCGCTGTTGACCAGACCTAAAAACAGCGCCCCTAAGACCGTTCCGGCCACCGTGCCGATGCCTCCGGCGATTGACACGCCACCGATTACACAGGCGGCAATAATGGATAATTCATAGCCTTTGGCCACTTCGACCGATCCAATCACGTAGCGCGATACCCACAGATAGCCGCACAGGCCTGACACCAGACCCGAGATGCAAAAAGCGGTAAAGACGGTTTTACCTAGGTCTATGCCTGCATAGACCGACGCCGTTGGATTGACGCCCACAGCATAGATTGATCTTCCCGGTGCGGTGCGTGTCATCATCACAAAAAACGCCAAAGTGATTGCAATGGCACACCACGAAAGCAATGGCAGGCCAAGAAAATCCAAGCGGGTGCCTTGAATGAAAGCCGGGCTCAACTGATCTGCATTGACCCATTTCCCACCGGCAATCAGGAAAATGACACCGCGATAAATGGTCAAAGTGCCTAAGGTGACAACAATTGAGGGAATACCCAATTTCCAGATCAGCAAGCCGTTGAACGCCCCGAGGATTGTGCCGCAGGCCATTGCAATACACACGAGGACTGGCACCGAAATCTCAGGATAGGCTGCGTTAATCAGCGCCACGCACATCCCCGACAGCGCCAGATTTGCCGCCATCGACAAATCAATGGAGCGGGTGATAATCACCACCATCTGTCCTAAGGCCAGAATGATCAACATTGAGCTGTTGTTAAAAATACCCAGAAGGTTGTTCAACGATCCAAACGCCGGAGAGCGAAATGTGGTACAAATCACCACAGCCACCAGTGCCAGAAACAGCCAGATTTCGCGCGATTTCAAGAGGTGTTTCATGCCATTGCACCGCCGCCTATGCCCGCTGCGGCCATCACCAAGCTTTCCGAGGTCAAGGCATCATCATTGGTATAAATGTCAACCATCAGGCCTTCGCGCATGACCACGACCCGGTCGCTCATGCCCAGAATTTCAGGAAGTTCTGACGACACCATGATAACGCTGAGCCCTTGGCTGGCGAGATCGCCCATAAATTCATGCACGGCTGCTTTGCTGCCTATATCGATGCCTTTTGTTGGTTCATCCAGAATAATGACTTTGGGTTGGGTGGCGAGCCATTTGGCCACCACTACCTTTTGCTGGTTGCCGCCCGACAGGGTGCCGGCGTGCTGGCTGAGCGAACTGGCGCGCAGGTCAAGACGCGTGGCATAGTCTCGCACCAATGCAAATTCTTTGGCCAGTTTTAAAAAGCCGTTGCGTGACGTTTTACCAAGAGACGGCAGTGACACATTTTGAAAAATCGGCAGATCGGTGACGACCCCCTGTTTGCCGCGCTCTTCTGGCACATAGACGATACCGGCGTTGATTGCGTCTGCTGGGCTTTTAAAGTCAACGACTGTGCCTTGCAATGTGACCGTGCCGGCGGTTGGCGTTGTGATCCCGAACAGCGCTTGCATCACTTCACTGCGGCCAGCGCCAACCAGACCGTAAAATCCCAGAATTTCACCTGTGTTTAGTTCGAATGTGATGTCGTTAAACTCAGTGGGGTGGCTCAGATGAGAGACGTTTAGAACCGGTGCGCCAATTTTAGCTGTTTTCTGCGGGTAAATCTGGTCGACTGAGCGCCCGACCATCATTTGTACAATGTGCGATTGGTCGGTATCACCAATTAGGCCTTTTCCAATAAATTGGCCATCGCGAAAAACCGTGAATCGGTCGGCAATGCGATAGATCTCGTCAAATTTATGCGAGATAAATAAAATTGCTTTATCCGCATTTTTCAGGTGCTCGATCAAATCGAACAGGTCTTTAATTTCTTTATGTGACAGGGCGGCCGTGGGCTCATCCATGATCACTATGTCGGCTTTGATCGACATGGCGCGCGCAACAGCCACCAGATGTTTATTAGCAATTCCCAGTTCTTTGAGGACGCTGTTGGCGTTGATATGAGCCGCGCCCATTTCGTTCAAAACATCTCGGGCTTTTTGCCGCAAACGGCCCCAATCTATGGTGCCAAAACCCGTTTTTGGCGCATGGCCCAAAAAGATATTTTCGGCGACCGTCAATTCGTCAAACAGTACGGTTTCTTGGTGGATCGCCGTGATACCAAGTCCAAAAGCGGCATGGGGGCTGGGCAGCGACACAGATTTGCCACGGATTTTTATCACACCTTCATCCGGTTGGTAAATTCCGGTCATCGATTTGACTAGTGTGGATTTTCCAGCGCCATTCTCGCCGATGAGAGCCGTCACCTGTCCGGGATAAAGCTCCAGGCTGACGCCATCTAACGCTTTGACACCGGGAAAGGATTTGGACAATCCAGTGAGGGTGAGGAGAGGCTCTGACATCGTCTGATGTTACTGTCTTATATGAGAAGGCCAAGCGCTTTTGGCTTAGATTTTTGCATTTTAGCACCTGCTCAATTAGGGCAAGATTTGCGCGAAAGCGGTATAAACCCGGCAGTCATTGCGTGCCGGGTTCGTATTTTTAAGCAGTTTAGTAGATTTTTGAGAAAGCTTCGATATTGGAGGCGTCGAAAGTGAACGGAGCAGCCATTGCCGCTGAGTTTGTTTCATCCAAAGTGATCTCGCCCACATGGCCGATTGAGATCGTTACGCCGGGTGCTGCCGTGACAGCGCCAGAGGCCAATGCATTGGCGATGTAGACCGCAGAATACCCCAAATCAATTGGGTTCCAAAGTGCTACGGCCTTTGACGAGCCGTTGTCGATGAATTGCTTGAACTCAGAGGGCAGGGCCAGACCGGTGACGTTGATTTTGCCAATCAAGCCTTCATCGGTCACCACTTGTGCCGCTGCAACAACGCCAACAGTGGTTGGGGCAATAATAGCTTTTAAATTGGGGTATGAGGCGATCAAACCCTTGGCCTCATCTGTGCTTTTGACTGAATCGTCATCGCCATAGACCGTTGCAACCAGGTTGATATTCGCAAATTTCGTTGGCATGGCCGCTTTTGCGGCATCAATCCATGAGTTTTGGTTTGCCGCGGTAGAAGAGGCTGACAAGATTGCCACATCACCGCCATCCGGCAAGTAATCTGCCGCCAATTTGATGATTGTTTCACCAATCAAGGCCGTGTCTGACGGGTTTAAATGCATCTGGCGGCCTTCGGCGGCAACGCCGGAGTCCCAAGAAATCACCGAAATGCCACGATCCATGGCTTTTTTCAAAACTGGCACCAATGCGTCGGGATCATTGGCCGAAATGGCAATGGCATCGACGCGTTGTGCGATCAAAGCGTTTACAATTTCGATTTGACCTTCGGCAGTGGCTGCGGTTGGACCGGTGTATATGATTTCGATACCACCAATTTCTGCCGCGGCTTCATCTGCGCCCTTTGCAGCGGCATCGAAGAATCCGTTGCCGAGTGATTTTACAACCAACGCGATTCGTGTATCGGCGCTTGCTGGGATTGCCAGCAAAGCCAGAGCCGAGGCCGCAGCCGCGACGGTTAGTTTCTTGAATATATTCATTTCTATTTCTCCCGATGCTTTAATATCAATCTGTTCACCACGATGTCAGACTGTATATGACCTTGGGTCATTCTCAAGTCTTGTTTGGAAACACTTTCACTGGCGCTACTTTATGTCAATCAATTTCAACCTATTCTGAATTGTATCAATCATTAATTGATCGGTAATGATGGAAAATGATTGACAATATAGAGCTCCAACGGGGAGACTGCTGATAACAACTTGGAGCAAGCATGACTGATATAGTGGGTTCAACGCGGTTAGCGTATTTATGGCAGGATGCCGTTGCAGACGATATGTCGGAGGCCGAGCGTTTGATGTACCGCTCCAACTTATTGGGGTCAGACATGCGGGTGACCAATTACGGAGGCGGCAATACGTCCTCAAAAATTGCCCAGACCGATCCGCTGACCGGAAAAGAAGTTGAGGTGCTTTGGGTAAAAGGATCTGGCGGTGATTTAGGGACGATTAAGGCAGATGGTTTTTCCACCTTGTATATGGACAAACTCACGGCGCTTAAGGGCCTTTACCGCGGTCTAGACTATGAGGATGAGATGGTCGGGTATCTGCCACATTGTACGTTCAACCTCAATCCGCGCGCGGCCTCGATTGATACGCCCTTGCACGCTTTTGTCCCCAGACCCTTTGTCGATCACATGCATCCCGATGCAATTATTGCAATTGCGGCCTCAAGCGACAGCCAAGCACTGACTGCAGAGATTTTTGGGGATACGATTGGCTGGCTACCATGGAAACGCCCGGGCTTTGAACTGGGGCTCTGGCTGGAAACATTCTGCCGCGACAATCCCCAAGCCAAGGGTGTCATTCTCGCAAGCCATGGGTTGTTCACATGGGCAGACACGCCAAAAGAATGCTATCAGACAACGATTGATACGATCAATACAGCAATCAGCTGGTTGGAGGCACGCACCGCAGGCCAACAGCCGTTTGGCGGGCCGGTCTGTGGCGTGCTCGCGCAGACCGCACGTGCCGAGATTGCCAGTGCCTTGATGGTGCGTATCCGTGGCATGATTTCTGCCGATAGTCACAAGATCGGTCATTTGGACGACAGCGATGCCGTGCTCGAATTTGTTTGTTCAAAGAACCTTGCGCCCTTGGCTGCGCTTGGAACCAGCTGCCCAGATCATTTTCTGCGCACCAAAATATGTCCATTGCTGGTTGCACTGATACCCGGTGAAACGGATGTTGCCGCCATCGTTGACGGGTTGACGGCCACAATCGCCACGTACCGTAAGAATTACGCTGATTATTACAACAGATGCCGTCACGCGGACAGTCCCGCGATGCGTGATCCCAATCCGGTGATATTTCTGGTGCCCGGGGTCGGCATGATTTCATTTGCCAAAGATAAAGCCACTGCGCGGATATCTAGCGAGTTCTATATCAATGCGATCAATGTGATGCGAGGGGCCTCGATGGTGTCGACCTATCAGGGTTTACCGACACAAGAGGCGTTTGATATCGAATACTGGTTGTTAGAAGAGGCGAAATTGCAGCGCCTGCCAAAAGCTAAATCGTTGGCTGGCAAAGTGGCCTTGGTCACGGGCGGGGCCGGTGGTATTGGCCGTGCGACAGCCACCCGAATGCTGCGTGAGGGTGCCTGTGTCGTGCTGGCGGACATTGACGTGGCAGCACTTGAGCAGGCAGAACAGACCATGAGTGCCGAGTTTGGTAACGACGTTGTGCGCTCTGTGGTGATGAATGTGGTGGATGAGGCACAGGTGGGTGCAGCGTATCAAGCCGCGACGCTGTTTTACGGTGGTATTGATATTTTGGTGTCCAATGCCGGTCTTGCTTCATCTGCGCCTATCGAAGAGACATCCCTTGCCTTGTGGGACAAAAACATCAGCACGCTGACAACTGGCTATTTCTTGGTCTCACGCGCAGCATTCAAATTGTTTCGAGCACAGGGCATCGGTGGCAACGTGGTTTTTGTCGCCTCAAAAAACGGTCTTGCGGCCTCGCCGAACGCAGCGGCGTATTGTACCGCTAAGGCGGCGGAAATTCATCTTGCGCGCTGCTTGGCCCTCGAGGGTGCCGAAGCTCAGATCCGGGTGAATGTGGTCAATCCTGATGCTGTGCTGCGTGGATCAAAGATCTGGACCGGATCATGGAAGCAAGAACGCGCAGAGGCGTATAATATGAAAACCGACGAGCTTGAGGAACATTATCGCAAGCGGTCGCTGTTAAAACGGTCGGTATTTCCCGAAGATATTGCTGAGGCGATTTATTTTCTCGCCTCTGAGATGTCGGCTAAATCAACAGGCAATATTCTGAATGTTGATGCTGGTAACGCGCAATCATTTACGCGATAGATAGATAGATGGGGGCAAAGCATGGCTGAAAAAATGATTAATCAAGAACAGTTAATGACGGAAAACCAGACCCTGAAAGCGGCGTTGCAGTCTGATTATGACGCGCTGGGCAGCCAGTTGGCGCGCCGGGGGATGGACATTGATGCGGTGTGCAAAAAAGTCCAAAGTTATGGGGTGGCGGTTCCCTCCTGGGGGGTGGGCACCGGGGGCACCCGGTTTGCCCGGTTCCCCGGTCCGGGTGAACCGCGTCATGTTTTCGATAAAATGGAAGACTGTGCGGTAATCCATCAACTCACCAATGCAACGCCACGTGTATCATTACATCTTCCGTGGGATAAAGTCGATGATCCGGTCGAATTAAAACAGCGCGGCGACGCGCTGGGGCTTGGCTTTGATGCCATGAATTCAAACACATTTCAGGATCATGCTGGAGACGCCTATTCGTATAAATACGGCTCGCTGAGCCATGTGTCGGCCGAAACCCGGCAGCAGGCGATCGACCATAACATTGGCTGCATTGAATTCGGCGAAAAGCTGGGTTCTAAGGCGCTGACGGTTTGGATTGGCGACGGCTCAAACTTTCCTGGACAAGTGAATTTTGCAGACCAGTTCCAACGCTACCTAGACGCCATGGCGATTGTTTATAAGGCCCTGCCTGCGGATTGGAAGATTTTTTCCGAGCATAAAATCTATGAGCCAGCCTTTTATTCGACCGTAGTACAGGACTGGGGCACGAATTATCTTATAGCCAAAGAACTTGGGGACAAGGCCTTTTGTCTGGTGGATTTGGGTCATCACGCCCCAACAGTAAACATTGAAATGATTGTGTCGCGCCTGATACAGTTTGGTAAATTGGGCGGTTTTCACTTCAACGACAGCAAATATGGGGATGATGATCTCGATACAGCGGCGATCGACCCTTATCGGTTATTTTTGGTTTTTAACGAGCTTGTCGAAGCCGCTGATAGAAAAACCCCCGGCTTTGATCCCGCGCATATGCTGGATCAGTCTCACAACGTCACCGATCCGATTGAAAGCTTGATGCAAAGCGCAATGGAAGTACAGCGCGCCTATACGCAAGCTTTGATTGTGGACCGTGCGGCCCTTCACGAACACCAGCGCCACAATGACCCGCTGATGGCCAGCAATACGCTTAAAACGGCCTTTAGAACCGATGTTGAGCCTATTTTGGCAATGGCGCGGTTCGAGGTGGGTGCAGCCATTGATCCGATCTCGGTGTTCCGGGCCGCAGGCTATCGCGCCCAAGTGGCGAAAAACAGACCAGCTGTTACCGCAAGTGGTGGGGGCATCGTATGATGTGCTGAATATAAATTAGTATTGCATGGCAAGGTAGATATTTTGAGAACCGGTTACAAAGAACGGTACCTTTGAACAGTCTCGGTGCCGCACGCGTTGACCAACTACTTTTTGGGCGTTCGCGTCTTTTCACTCCCAACCTGCGGCACCCATATGGAAAGCATCTGTTCCCGCGCGATAATTTTCATAGTACGACATTCGTCGTCAGCCTTTGATCCG
>DDEJ01000041.1:0-1207 GCA_002336405.1 Rhodobacteraceae bacterium UBA1957 | reverse complement strand
TACAACAAATGTAACAAAATATTTGTAATTGCGGCATTGACTGTTGCCGTTTTGACAATCTAAGTGAGACTAAATGGGGATTTTTAATGCAAATCGACCTGCCAAAGTGTTGCAGTTACGCCCCTGACGGCGAAAAAGGCCCATATATTTATTTTGTCAAAGACGGCAACCAGGTCCTTTTACCCGGTACTTATCCCTTTAATCAATCGAACTCTGAGTTTTGGGAAAAGTATGCTGAGTGTCTTAGCGGTAAGTTGGTCGCTAACATCGCGTGCGACACATTGAGCGATTTGATCCAGCGGTACCGTAGCAGTGATGAGTTCGCCAATCTAAGGTCCGACACATCTCGAAAAAAATACAGCCTCTATTTGGAACATATGGAAGCACAAGCAGGCGATCGCCGGGTCCAGCAGTTTAAAAAGCACGATTTAGTAAAACTGCGCGATTCCATGAAGGGTAAACCCGTCACGGCCAACTATTTACTGACCGTCGCCTCTGTTGTTTTTCAAAAAGGGGTCAATTTAGGCTGGATTGACGTCAATCCTGTGCTCGGTGTTGAGAAATTGCCAGCGTGGTCATTGCCGAGGTTGGAACTTCAGCGCGAAGCCCTCAGGTGACCTTAAGCCCATCCAAAAGCGGATAACCACGACTGCAAAGCGCACTGCTCGTCCCAAAGCCATGCCTTGATCTGTAGTGGAATTCTCACACTATCAGGCTTTTCACTGCTTAAAAATACAGGGAGCCCCCTCTATTTTGTGCTAATCTGAGGTGCGATTATTGCGCGAGGCTGGCGATGTGGCTGACGCGATATGAGGGTTTTCATAATGAACAAGGTTAGTCGCGGTTGCGGTTCCCAATACATGGATTGTTTCAAACGCAAGCTTGTCGCGGACAGCCGTGCTGATGGCATGAATGCTTCGATGTTGGCAAAGAAACACGGTGTGGGTAGCAACCGGATTTAAGCGTGGCGCAGTGATGGGTAGTTTCAAGCGGATATGTCTGATGCTGCCGGGTTCACGGCCGTCGAGATTTCTGGCGGCGATCACGATGCGGCGGCTGTAAAGCCCGCAGCGCAGCCAAAGAGCCTTCCAACATCCTCATCTCAGATTGAGATCACGCCGGAGAAAGGGCGCAAGCTGAGCGTGAGCGACGGCGTTGATGCGGGCTTTGTTCTGGAACTGGCGCGCGGGCTTGCAGCATGATCCCT
>DDEJ01000018.1 GCA_002336405.1 Rhodobacteraceae bacterium UBA1957 | reverse complement strand
CAACATCACGACAGTGGCCTTTGGTTGAAAAATCCGCAGAATATGAGATTAGCTATATCCAGCACCCAGGCGATAGCGGAAACGCGCCAATATCGACTATACCGGCTTTGTAATATGGATATGTTATCATTTTATTCTCGACAGAAACGAATTTCATGCTTTAAGAATTATCAACAAAAGCAACGAAATGTTGAGTGGGCACTATGCCACCTTCTAAGACTATCCGGCTTCATGGGCTAGACGTATTGCGCGCAAGTGCAATGCTGCTTGGCCTCGTTTTTCATGCTCCAATCTTGTATTATATTCCCGAAATCGCCGACAGCTTTAAAGACCTTGGCATTTCCAAAGACACGATGCCCGAGATGGAGCTTTGGGTCAGCGTTATTACCCAGTGGATTCACAGCTGGCGGATGCCGGTATTCTTCTTAATATCAGGATTTTTCTCGGCGCTTGTGCTACAACGAAACGGCGGCGTTTATTTTTTGAAAGATCGCTTTGTGCGCATCGGTTTGACACTGATTATTTTTGCAAGCCTGATGGATATACTGGACGGCAATCTGACGGGTAAGTTGGAGCATTTCTGGTTTCTGTATTATCTGCTGATTATCACGACACTATTTGTACTAATCGTTAGTTTTGGGCGAAACAGCGCGGCAAACCATTTGGCACAAGGGCTGCTTTCGTCGATGCAACGCCGGTCTGGGTTGATCCCCTTTGCAGCGGGGATGATCCTCGCAAGGATCATCTGTGATTTCATCGATGGTGGGACTGTAAAAATACCCACAACCTATTTTGATATCAAGCTTGGCGGATTGATGTATTACACAGTCTGGTTTTTTGCCGGAGCCGGGTTGTTTGCCCGGGTTGCATTTCTGGAAATACTCTGCCAGCGCAGAACCCTCACCATGCTCGGCATCGCGGCAGTGTTTGTGTTTCCGTTCCACCATGCATATGTCGATGGTTTTTTTGGCCATTTAAGAGATCCCGATATCGGGTTTGGCGATACGTTAATGGGGTCTTTCTTTGCTGCAACCACAACGTTTCTTTGGAGCCTGTTTACGCTGGGCCTCGCGCATAAATTTATCACGCGTGGCAATGCGATCATTACCTGGCTGGTTGAATTGTCCTATCCGGTTTATCTGTTTCACCTGCCACCGGTTATCATTCTAAGTGCCCTGCTGATTGGCAGCGGTCTTGGTCAGGCTACGGTATTTTTTGCAACGATTGCGTTGGCTTTTTGCGTTAGCGTCGGGGTTTATTATGTTTTTGTAAAATTCACCCCACTAGACTGGATTATCAACGGACATCGCAAATCATGGCTGAAATTTCCCTTTTCTGCTCGCCGTTCTTAGGTAGCGCCCACAGCCAATGACTGCGCGCGCATGAGACGGGCAATTGTACAGATCAGGCCCGCCATGCACCATTATCGTGGTGCCATACGAATAGCTCCGTCAAGGCGGATCACCTCACCGTTCAGCATTCGATTTTCCATGATATGACAGGCCGTAGCGGCAAACTCATCCGGATCACCCAGCCTTGGCGGAAACGGCACTTGCTGGCCCAATGAACTTTGAACATCTTCGGGCAAACCCGCCAGAAGCGGTGTCAAAAACAGGCCCGGCGCAATAGCGCAGACGCGGATGCCACTGGCGGCAAGATCACGCGCCATAGGCAGCGTCATGCCCACAATACCACCCTTTGAGGCCGCATAGGCCGCCTGCCCCATCTGCCCTTCGTAGGCCGCAACCGAGGCGGTGTGAACGATCACCCCCCGTTCCCCATCCGGGCTGTCGGCCGGACGCTCCTGCATCAGCGCGGCCGCTTGCGACCCACAGATGAAACTACCGGTCAGATTTATGCCAATCACCTTAATAAACAGCGCCGGATCATGGGGCGCGCCACGGGATACTGTCTTTGCTGCAGGGCCAATACCGGCACAATTCACCAAAATATCCAGACCACCTTGCGCCGATTTCACTGCCGCCATGCCCTGCGAAACACTGGCCGCATCACTGACATCAACCGCATAAAACCTGCCCCCGATCTGTTGGGCAAACACCCTGCCCTGATCCGCATTGGTGTCAAATATGCTCACTTGCACCGAAGCCGCCGCCAATCGCCGCGCCACTGCCGCGCCTAACCCCGAGGCCCCACCAGTGATGATTGCGCTTTTTGTTCCGTTTAATTCCATCCCCGTTCTCCCTGTTTTGCACTGGTCGTTTGGCCGCTATGTCACACGTCGCATTTATCAGGGGCCACATTTCAAGGCTTTGGCACCACGGTCCCAATAATTGGGCCCATCCTGCGCCCCGGATCATCGCGGTTAAGCTGTGGTGAAAAAAGTCGCGAGGCATTGCCATCAAAATACAGCGCCTGCGACACACCGATATGGTCTTTGAACAAACTGGCAAACTCATGCAGCGTCACAAAGCCTTTCGACATAACAAAAACAGCCTGCTGTCCGCCTTCGCGCATGCCGACACCATTGCGAATGAAACGCGACCGACTGTCTTTTAAAAATCGTGGGTGCAGCGCCCCATCAATCACCAGCATCGGACCCGACTGGCTGGCCGACCGGCACACCAGATTGCGGGCCGCAAACCTCAAGGTCTCGATCACCTCGATGGTCCGGTCGCCAATGCAAAGCACCCCATTGGGCAAAAGCCCAAAATTTCCGGGGCTGGCGCGGGTCAACAACCGCATCCGCGTAACACCCTGCTCGACATAATAGCCCACAGGACTGCGATCAGGATGATACATCCCCGCATTCATCGCAAAACTTAATGTAAGGTTTTGTTGCGCAAGCGCCAAGTTTAGCGTTAAAAAGTCGCCGTATGGTACCGCGTCGGGTGCCCGCAAAAACAACCGAATATCATCATGGCGGATATCCACTGTGCAGGCGGTGTATCCTTGGCCTCGGAACGTCAGTGCTGCGCAGTCTACGGCCCAACTTGGGGCCGCAACAAACAGCAACCAGATCCAGACCGTGACATACCGCATTACGGCTCCAGATCGCGGGTGATATTTTCTTGGGTGAACAGACGGCGACTGTTATCCATCCGGTCAAACGACTCATCGAGGCGAAAGCGAAATTCAGGGGCATATTTCAGACTGAGTTGCTTGGCGACAGCACGGCGCAACTCACCTTGATTGCGGGCCAAAATCTTGAGCACATCCTCCTGACCGATGCCCCCCAGAGGCAAAGCGAACACTGTCGCGATCTTAAGATCAGGCGAGGTGCGCACTTCGCCAACCGTGATCGACATCCGTTCCAACTCAGGGTCGTGGATATCGCCGCGCGCCAAAACGTCAGACAAGGTGCGGCGGATCAATTCCCCCACCCGCAGCTGTCGTTGACTGGGGCCACCGCCCTCATGAAATTTATTCTTTGCCATAAATCTCCTCTACGCGCTTGGCGGGGCTTTGCCAAGTCGCAGAAGCTCGGTTATGCAAGGTCACAGCGACCAAGGAGCAGATAAATGAGCGAGATGACCCAAATTGTTGTAACCGGAGCCTCAGGCCGTATGGGTCAGATGCTGATCGACACGATCAACCAAAGTGATCGCACCGTGCTGTGCGGCGCTCTTGAACGCCCCGGACACCCTTGGGTCGGTCTCGACATAGGTACGGCAATGGGTGGTGCCGCCACCGGAGTTGTCGTCAGCGATGATCCGGACAAAACCTTTGCCACTGCGCATGCGGTGATCGATTTCACCAGCCCGGCCGCCAGTGTTGCCTTTGCGATCCTCGCAGCCCAGTGCGGTTTGGTGCATGTAATCGGCACCACCGGCCTGTCAGAAAACGATATCGGCAAAATCAACGCCGCGGCCCAAAAGGCCATTATTGTTCGGGCAGGCAATATGTCGCTTGGGGTTAACCTGCTGGTGCAACTTACCAAGAAAGTCGCCGCCGCACTGGATGACGATTATGATATCGAGATCATCGAGGCCCATCACAATCAAAAGGTCGACGCTCCTTCGGGAACAGCACTTATGCTGGGGCAAGCCGCCGCCGATGGTCGCGGTGTGACCCTTGCCGATACCGCGGACAGTGGCCGCGACGGCATCACCGGCGCCCGCAAGAAAGGCGACATCGGGTTTTCAGCGATTCGCGGTGGTGATATTGTCGGGGAACACGACGTGCTGTTTGCCACTGCCGGAGAACGCATCACCCTGCGCCACGTCGCCAGCGACCGCGCCGTATTTGCCAGAGGCGCGGTAAAAGCGGCACTTTGGGGCCAAGATAAAGCAGCAGGGGCTTATGACATGCTGGATGTTCTGGGATTGTGATCTGATCGCGTACAGTGGTGCGCTTGCTTTGTTGGCTTGAACACCAACAGGCAAAGTCGCTAGGTCTTACACCTTCATCCACCCTTTATTTTACTATATTTCAATCACATATTTTCCGGTGATGTTGCCTTTGGGGCAACAGACTTTTGTCATTGGCACACAAACAAAGGGGCGTAACCATGACGCACCACAGGCTTTAAGTCCTGAGTTGCCCTCTGCAAAAAACAGCGGCGCATTCGGGCTGCAAGTGCCCTGTGAATTCTGGTGAAATGGTGACAAATAATCACGATATGCCTTGATGGCGATTAGAACATCTTGATAATGATCAAAAATCGATCGCGATGCCCTTTTTCTCCCAATCGCCAAAACGAACCGGGTCTGGTCCGTCGCGGCCACCAAGCTCGACTTGACGCTGCTCTTGTTTGGCTTGCAACCGGCGGGCCTGTGCTTCTGCCAGAGCACGCTGAGCAGCTGGGGGTATGGTTTTTTCTTCTTCTCTCATCGGGTCTCTTTCATCGCTGACGTCCCCTTGATATACTCCACAACCAAATCAGAGCAAGGATACATTCATGTCGTCGTCCCAATCACCGCGTCAAACTGCGGTTTTTTTACTCGACCAAGTTTTGGGCGAACGCCGCCTGATGGCGGAACTGCTCTCGTCGAACGCGCTGGAAATGTTAAAACCAGCCGATCGCGCACGCGCCCAGAGGTTGGCCACAGAGACCTTGCGCGGATTGGAACGCATTGACCGTGTTCTCGAACGCCATCTGCGCAAAAAACCACCGCTGCGGGTGCATAACATTTTGCGGCTCGCAACGCAGGAACTCTGCAGTGGCGGCGATGCCCATGGCGTAGTCAATGATGCGGTCAGCTTAACAGCAGCCGGCAACCGTACAAAGCATATGAAGGGTTTGGTCAACGCAGTTTTGCGTAAAGTTGCCGAAAACGGGCCGGCAGACTGGTCCAAACTCCGCGTTCCACGTTTGCCAAACTGGCTGCGCAAACCTCTGGCAGAGGCCTATGGCAACGAGGTGATTGGGAAAATAGAAGTGGCGCATTTCGCCGGCGCACCGCTGGATCTAACCGCGAAAGGAGATGCCAGACAGCTTGCAGAACAGCTGGCGGGTCACCTCTTACCGAATGGCTCTGTGCGGCTTGCCACAGGCGGGCAGGTTTCTGCGCTTGCCGGATATGAGACAGGAGACTGGTGGGTTCAGGATGCCGCTGCCACATTGCCTGCCGCAGTGCTCAACCCGCAACCAGGCGAGCATATTCTCGACATGTGCGCAGCCCCTGGCGGGAAAACCATGCAATTGGCGGCCAGTGGCGCGGTGGTCACGGCGCTCGACGATTCGGAGACCCGTATGCAACGGGTGAAAGAAAACTTGGCGCGCACCAAGCTGGCGGCAACGCTTTGCATAGAAGACGCGCTTGCCCATCGCGGCGGACCTTATGATGCGATCTTATTGGACGCGCCCTGTTCAGCCACCGGAACCATCCGGCGCCATCCAGACCTGCCACACGCCAAAGATGGCAGCGAGTTTTCAACCTTGATTAATCTGCAGGCGCGCATGATCGATCACGCACTCACCCTGTTGAAACCCGGCGGCCGGCTGGTGTTTTGCACCTGTTCGCTGCTGCCCGACGAAGGCGAATGCCAAATCGAAGAGGCCTTGACGCGCACGCCCGAACTTTATGTGGATCGGGACAGCTTGAACCATACATTCATTGATACGCTTTGGCACAGCGACGAGGGCGGGTTGAGACTACGACCTGATTTCTGGTCAAGCCTCGGTGGATTGGACGGGTTCTACATTGCTGTATTGCGGCGCAATTCAAATCATTGATCTGGCAAGTATGTTAACAAAAGGTTTCGGGGTGGCGGGATGCGCTCCAATAATGCCCTCGTGCGGAATAAGACTGTAAAAATAAAGTGAGAGAGCTTAAGTCATGTCTATGATCATGCTTGAAAACTGCCGATATTACATAACTGTGCTGCGCAACAGGATAGCGGCGCGTCTGTCTATGCTTGCCAAGCCACCGATTGGATTTGTCTCACAACCCGAACCCCGGTCGATTGGGGATCCCGCCCGTGGTCGACAAATGGCGACCGGCACCCTTTTATTTGCGGGGCAATCGATCACCGCACCAGACACCAACCTGTGGGATATTCCCGTCCCTGACAATGATTTCACCACGGCTATTCAGGGCTGCAAATGGCTGGATGATCTGGCAGCCGCGGGAGATGGAAAAGCCCGCAAAACTGCGCAGATATGGGTCTGGCGCTGGATCAAAAAATATGGCCGTGGAGGCGGGCCGGGATGGACCCCGGAATTAGCTGGCCAACGGCTGATCAGATGGCTGCATCACGCACTGTTTCTGCTGCGAGGCCAAGATCAAGCCAAAACTGATCTATTTTTGCATTCATTGGCCCAGCAAACTATCTTTCTGGCCAAGCGCGCGCATGCTGCCCCGGCAGGGCTGCCGCGGTTGGAAGCCCAAGTGGGCCTGATTTACGCCAGTCTATCACTGGAGGGCATGGCGGGATTCCTGCAGCCAGCCCTTGATGCACTGGGCGAGGAATGCAGCGCCCAGATTGATAGTCACGGTGGTATTGCCACCCGCAATCCCGAAGAGCTTTTAGAAATTTTTAAGCTGCTCACATGGGCAAAAGCTGCATTAACAGATTCTGAACAAATTCCTACCGCGGAACTTGAGCGGGCGTTGCAACGCATTGCCCCCAGCCTGCGCACTCTGCGCCACGCAAATGGCAACCTCGTTCGTTTTCAAGGCGGTGATCAAGGCATGGAAGGTATGCTTGATACCGCGCTGGCCGCCTGTGGGATCAAAAGTCGCAATTCAGACGGTCTGACAATGGGCTACGCCCGCCTGTCTGCCGGACGCACGAGTGTGATTATTGATGCCGGGCCACCCGCCACGGGAAATGCCTCTTATAATGCCCATGCCTCAACTCTGGCGTTTGAGCTGACTTCGGGGCGCAGGCCGTTGATTGTTAGCTGTGGGTCCGGCGCACATCTGGGCCCAGACTGGCACCGTGCCGGACGCGCAACACCGTCGCATTCCACGCTCTGCCTGGGGGGGTATTCAAGTGCGCGCTTGGGCAAACCGGTTAAAACCTCTGGTTTGTTCCGAGAGTTTCTTGTCGAAGCGCCAAAAATTGTACCCGTAGAAATGTCACAAACCGCCGAGGGCGTAAAATTTGAAGGCGCCCATAGCGGGTATGTGCCTCCTTTTGGTCTGACCCATGCCCGAAAGCTGTCGTTATCTTTAGATGGTCGTAGCCTTGTCGGTGAGGATTTGCTGATTGCATTAAACGATACCACTGGCAAAGCGGCTGAGACCGTGTTGAGCGAAGACATCGACCCCAATGTGGACTTTCAAATTAGGTTCCACCTTCATCCCGAAGTGGATGCGGCGTTGGATCTGGGCGGAACAACAGTAGCCATCGCCGCCAAAAGCGGTGAAATTTGGATTTTTCGCCATGAAAGCAACCTGTTTCTGACCATAGAACCAGGTGTTTATCTGGAAAAAAATCAGCCGACACCACGAGCAAGTCGCCAAATTGTTCTGTCAGGAATGGTCAATGACGCCTTAACCCGGGCCCAATGGAGCCTGTCAAAAACGCAAGATACCGCGATGGCCATCCGAGACCTGCGTCTCGAAGAGCTGAGATGACACCAGATCGCATCCCCCCCAAAAAACTAGTGGTTCAATCTTGGGAAAGAATGCCCTAAACCCTGACCCAAAGCCGCCCAATCAACATTGAGAAGACACGAAATGCCCACGAACTCACCCATCCGTCGCGCCCTGCTATCGGTTTCAGATAAAACCGGCCTGGTTGCGCTTGCGACTGCATTGGCGGCGCGCGGCGTCGTGCTGCTTTCCACTGGTGGTAGCGCCAAAACACTGCGCGAGGCTGGGCTTGCGGTAACTGATATCGCCGAGGTCACCGGCTTTCCCGAGATGATGGATGGTCGGGTTAAAACACTGCATCCGAAAGTCCATGGCGGCTTGCTGGCACTGCGTGACAATACGGATCATCAAGCTGCAATGACTGCGCATGGAATCTTGGCAATCGATCTGCTTGTCGTAAATCTCTATCCGTTTGAGACCACTGTCGCGCAGGCCGCAGACTATGACACCTGCATCGAAAATATTGACATTGGCGGTCCCGCCATGATCCGCGCCGCGGCGAAAAACCACGGGTTTGTGTCGGTTGTCGTCGACCCGGAAGACTATGCACCGCTGCTGGATGAACTCGACCACAACCAAGGCGCCACCTCCTTTGAGTTTCGGCAGAAACTGGCGCTAACCGCCTATGCCCGCACCGCCGCCTATGACACCGCAGTCTCGAACTGGTTTGCCACCACGCTGAACGAAGCCGCACCACGCCGCAAGGTGGTTTCTGGGCGTTTGTCCCAAAGTCTACGCTATGGCGAGAACCCGCATCAAACCGCAGCGTTTTATACCGATGGCAGTAACCGTGCCGGGATTGCCACCGCAAAACAGCTGCAGGGCAAGGCACTGAGTTACAACAATATCAACGACACCGATGCGGCGTTCGAACTGGTCAGTGAGTTTCAATCTCAGGCCGGTCCGGTCTGTGCCATTATTAAACATGCAAACCCCTGCGGTGTGGCGCAGGGCGCCACGCTAAGCCAAGCCTACACCCGGGCGTTCGATTGTGATCGCACCAGCGCTTTTGGCGGTATCATCGCGCTGAACCAATCTTTAGACGCGCAAACTGCGCGTGAGATTACGCAGATTTTTACAGAGGTGGTAATTGCCCCCGGAGCAGACGACGACGCCCGCAATATCTTTGCGGCAAAGAAAAACCTGCGACTTCTTATAACGCCAGGACTGGCCGACCCGCGCCAAGTCAGCACCACAATCCGCCAGATCAGCGGCGGATATCTTCTGCAGGACAAAGATACAGGCTATATTAATACAGACGATCTCAAGGTGGTCACCAAGAAACAGCCAACCGCAGCGCAGATGGCGGATATGATGTTTGCCTGGACAGTGGCCAAACATGTCAAATCCAACGCAATTATCTATGTCAAAGACGGCGCCACAGTCGGGGTTGGCGCCGGCCAGATGAGCCGCGTGGACAGCAGCCATATCGCCGCGCGCAAAGCCGAAGAGATGTCCCGAATATTGGACCTGCCCGCGCCGCTGACCCAAGGCAGTGTTGTGGCCTCAGACGCATTTTTTCCCTTTGCAGACGGCCTTCTCAGTGCTGCCGCCGCGGGTGCAACCGCCGTCATCCAACCCGGTGGCTCGATGCGCGACGATGAGGTGATCGCGGCAGCCAATGAGGCAGGGCTGGCAATGGTCTTCACCGGCATGCGGCATTTTCGCCATTAGAAAACGGGCCCCTTATGCACATCAACTTGAAAAAGATATTACAACCAGTCCCTCATATGTGGATGCTGTACATTGCGACCGCCGCGGCGTTTTTACTAGACCAGGCCAGTAAAGCATTTGTGTTGTTGGGGCTTAACCTTGCACAATTAGGTCAGATCGAGGTTGTCCCACCCTATCTCAATTTCAGGATGGCATGGAATTACGGCATGAATTTTGGGCTCTTCGCGCAAGACAGTCCAATGACCCGCTGGATATTGATCGCAGTTGCGATGGCGATCATCGGTTTTGTCTTGATCTGGATCCGATGTGAACATCCTCGAAAAATTGTCATACTAGCGGCAGGTTTACTGATTGGAGGTGCCTTGGGAAATGTCATTGATCGGGCGCTTCATGGCGCGGTTGTTGACTTTTTAAACATGTCTTGTTGTGGCATTAATAACCCCTATGCGTTCAATATCGCTGACGTTGAAATTTTCATTGGCGCAGTGGGCATGGCGATTTTTGGCGACCAGAAAAACGCCACGTGACCTTGGTGTTACAATGCGCTAAGTCTGCTTTGAAGAGTTGGAGAAGTGAAATGAAACCGGCATTTACACTTTGCTTGGCAATGGTTCTGGGCCTTTCAGCCTGTGGGGACCTGAAACTGAGAAAAATGAGAAGTGACGATAAAGGGCCTGAGGAGTTTACCGTCTTGCCGGTCAAACCCCTGCAAAACCCAAGCGATTACACAGCGTTGCCTGAGCCGAACCCGGCGGCGGGAAATCTGGTTGATGCAACCCCTAAAGCGGATGCGATTGTTGCGTTGGGGGGGACCCCCGTTATTGGTGCCAGTGCAAAAATTCCGGCCTCTGACACAGCGTTGTTGCGGCGCACCAATCGGTTTGGCACTGCACCTGACATACGCAATGTTCTGGCCACCGAAGATGCGGAAATTCGCAAATCTAAATCGCGGATGCTGCGCTTTCAACTCAATCAGAAAGATCTCTATAGCAAGGTTTATGAAAAGCAGACACTGGATGCTCATGCCGAGATTGCCAAGTTCCGGTCCGCAGGTGTGTTGACACCGGCGGTCCCCCCCAAATAATAACCTGATAAAGATCTGCGCTCGATTACTTGAAGTTTACTTTCTAGGACGTATCTTCTGAACATGAAGCAAACCAAAGAGGCGCAGTATGAGATCTTGGCGTAAGACAACTGTCGGGGCGTGCGCGATTGCCATGACGCTCACTGCTGGACAAATTCTGGCAAACAGTGAGCAGACCAGCAGCTTTACATTGGGCAACGGCTTGGAAGTTGTTGTAATCGAAGACCACAGGGCCCCGGTGGTTGTACAGATGTTATGGTACCGCGCCGGTGCAGCTGATGAAACCCCCGGGCAATCTGGTGTGGCGCATTTTCTGGAACACCTGTTGTTCAAGGCCACGAAAACACTCGCTGCAGGTGAATTCTCTAAAACAGTTGCCGAGAATGGTGGCACAGACAACGCCTTTACCAGCTATGATTATACCGCCTATTATCAACGCATCGCCGCCGACCGCCTGCCCTTGATCATGCGCATGGAAGCGGACCGCATGGTTAATATCCAACTCTCTGAGGCAGATATCGCCACCGAGCGCGATGTTATCATCGAAGAGCGCAACCAGCGCACCGAGAACGATCCTGGCGCCCTGTTTGGCGAACAAAAGAATGCTGCACAATTTCTCAATCACCGGTATGGGGTGCCAATTATCGGCTGGCGCCACGAGATGGTGGACTTAAGCCTCGACGACGCGTTGACATTTTATGGGCATCACTACGCGCCCAACAACGCCATCCTGATCATCGCCGGAGACGTCGACCCTGCAGAGGTGCGCGGTCTGGCCGAGACCTATTACGGGGTCATCCCCGCCAACCCAGCCATCATCGCGCGCGAACGCCCACAAGAGCCGCCACAAACTGCTGAACGGCGTATGGTGTTCGAGGACCCCCGCGTCGCACAGCCCTATGTCAGCCGATCCTATCTTGCGCCTGAGCGTGACAGTGGCAATCAGCAAACCGCTGCCGCGCTAACACTACTGGCCGAAATTCTTGGCGGTGGTCAAACGTCAGTTTTGAACGAAAAATTGCAATTTGACACCCAGATGGCCGTCTATACCGGTGCCTATTATCGCGGCACCGCGCTGGATGATACCAGCTTTGGTCTGGTGATTGTGCCGTCACAGGGCAAAACCCTGCAAGAGGCAGAAACCGCACTGGATGAGGTGATCGAAGATTTTCTGGCCGAGGGTGTCGACCCCGCCCAACTGGCGCGGATTAAAAAACAGCTGCGGGCATCACAGATCTATGCGCGTGACAATGTACAACAGATGGCAAACCGCTATGGGCGGGGGCTGACATCGGGCCTAACGCTGGAAGATATCCATCTGTGGCCCGACGTTCTGCAGTCTGTAACAGGGGACGATATTATCGACGCCGCAAAATCGATCTTTAATCACAAGCAGTCAGTAACGGGATGGCTGACCACAGTACCGGAGGCAAACCAATGAAATGGGTTTTAACACTCTGCCTGAGCCTGCTGGCAACGTTGCCGCTACGAGCAGAGATTGCCATTCAGGAAGTGACCAGTCCCGGGGGTATCTCTGCATGGCTGGTCGAGGATCACAACATCCCCTTTGTAGCGCTTGAGTTGCGCTTTCGTGGCGGCACATCACTGGATCTAGCGGGACAGCGCGGCGCCATCAATCTAATGGTCGGGTTGCTGGAGGAAGGCACTGGAGATCTCGACGCGCGCGGCTTTGCCACTGCGCGAGATGAGTTAGCGGCGTCGTTTGACTATAGCGCTTATGATGACACAATCTCGGTATCAGCGCGATATTTGACCGAAACACAAGACGCAGCAATGGCCCTGCTTAAAGGCTCACTGGTTGCGCCAAACTTTACCGAAGTTGCGCTTAAACGGGTTCGGGCCCAAGTCGTGGCCGGACTTAAATCAGATAGCAAAGATCCAGATTCGATCGTGTCAAAGCGCTTTGATGCGCTGGCCTTTGGCGATCACCCCTATGGTTCAAGGGCTGAGGGCACGATCGAAAGCGTCAGCGCCCTGACCCGAGACCAGATCAAAGCTGCCCATTTTGGCACGCTGACCCGCGACAGGGTTTATGCATCGGCGGTGGGCGATATCACTGCCGAACAGCTGACAAGCCTGCTTGACCGTCTGTTGTCAGAGCTTCCCCAAACCGGCCGACCGATGCCATCAAAAGTGGCGTACGGCCTCGACGGCGGTACCACGGTGGTGGATTTCGATACCCCGCAATCGGTGGCTATATTTGGTCAGCGCGGGATAGAACGCGATCATCCTGATTTTTTCGCTGCCTATCTGATCAATCAAATCCTTGGAGGTGGTAGCTTTGAAAGCCGCCTGATGGAAGAGGTGCGCGAAAAACGTGGCCTGACCTACGGCGTTTATTCCTACCTGTTGCCAAAAGATTTTTCACATCTTTATATCGGCCGCGTCGCCTCAGCCAACGACCGCATCGCCGAGGCCATTGCAGTGATCCGCGCCGAATGGACGCGGATGGCAGATAGCGGTGTCACACAAGACGAATTGCGTCGTGCCAAAACCTATCTGACTGGATCTTATCCCCTGCGATTTGACGGCAACGGTCCGATTGCCAATATCATGGTTGGGATGCAGGTTCAGGGGCTCCCCGTAGCCTATATCAACAACCGCAACCACAAGATAAACGCCGTCACTCTGCAGGATGCAAACCGCGTCGCGCGCCAATTACTTGATCCCGATGGTTTGCATTTCGTGGTTGTGGGGCGGCCTGAGGGCTTGGATTAATCCCAACGTTTATGACAGCAATTGCGGCAAGATAACCCCTGTTGCCAGTCGTCTTGCTTGACCGTGTAAACACTTAGAATCTTGAGAGGTCGGTTTTGAAACGTCAGGGCTGGCATCGCGGACGCCTTAGAGTCTGGTTCAAAACTAAACGCTTACTTTCA